>NZ_JASJSI010000081.1:0-20333 GCF_030237085.1 Stenotrophomonas maltophilia group sp. Smal32 | reverse complement strand
ATCCTTACCCTCCCCCAGCCGGCCCCCGCGCGGCGCGCCGCCCCCCCCGCCGACCCCGCTCCCCGCCCCCCGGGCGGGGGGTTCGGGGGGCGCCGCCCGGCGCCCGACTGCCCCCCAGGCGGGGAAGCCTGCCGCGGCTTTTCGCTTCAGGCGTCCTTCGCCTCATGCGGCGCCGCCGCCGCGGCCGCATCGTGCCCCAGCTCATACTCCGCGTCGTAATCCCACGGCCCGCCATCGGCCGCCGCCGGCCCGCACGAAATCGAGATCGCCCCCTGGTCCGCCGGACCCACCACGCGACGGTTGATCGCGAACAGATTGCGGCCCAGATCATGCGCGGCCGGCGCGGTGTTCGGTGCCAGCGAACGTGCGGCCCATTCCGCCGCATCCACCAGCACTTCCAGCGTGCCAGCCTCGCCATCCAAGCGGATCATGTCGCCTTCGCGCACCTTGGCAAGCGGGCCACCACGCGCCGCTTCCGGCGTCACATGGATGGCCGCCGGGATCTTGCCCGAGGCGCCGGACAGGCGGCCGTCGGTGACCAGCGCCACGCGCCGGCCCTGGTTCTGCAGCAGGCCCAGCAGCGGCGCCAGCGAATGCAGTTCCGGCATGCCGTTGGCACGCGGGCCCTGGTAGCGCACCACCGCCACGAAATCCTGCGGCAGCAGGCCACCGGCGTGCAGCTTGTTCAACACCTGCGGTGCATCCACCACCACCGCCGGTGCTTCGATCGTGCGGTACTGCGGCTTCACCGCCGACAGCTTGATCAGCGACTTGCCCAGGTTGCCGCGCAGCAGGCGCAGGCCACCTTGGTGTTCGAACGGGTTGTCGACACCGCGCACCACTTCGTCATCGGCGCTGCGTTCCAGGCCTGGCAGGTAGACCAGCTGGCCGTCGCGCAGCTGCGGTTCGCGCGCGTAGTCGGCCATGCCGCCGCGCGCCACGCTCACGAGGTCGCCGTGCATCAGGCCGGCCTTGATCAGCTCGCCGAACACGAACGCCGGGCCGCCGGCCGCAGCGAAACGGTTCACGTCGGCATCGCCGTTCGGATAGACGCGGGCCAGCAGTGGGATCAGCTGCGACAGCTCGTCGAAATCGTCCCAGGTCAGCACGATGCCGGCGGCACGTGCCACCGCGATCCAATGGATGGTGTGGTTGGTCGAACCGCCGGTGGCCATCAGCGCGATGACCGCGTTGATGATCGCGCGCTCGTCGATGATGCGGCCCAGCGGACGGAAGTCATCGCCCAGCGCGGTGATGTCCAGCGCGCGTTCGGTGGCTTCGCGGGTCAGTGCATCGCGCAGCGGCGTGCCCGGGTTGACGAACGACGCACCCGGCAGCTGCACGCCCATCGCTTCCAGCAGTACCTGGTTGGAATTGGCGGTGCCGTAGAAGGTGCAGGTGCCGGCGCCGTGGTACGAGGCGGACTCGGCTTCCAGCAGTTCTTCGCGGGTGGCTTCGCCGGCAGCATAGCGCTCGCGGACTTCGGCTTTCTGCTTGTTCGGGATGCCCGGGGTCATCGGGCCGGCCGGCACGAACACCGCCGGCAGGTGGCCGAAGGCCAGCGCGCCGATCAGCAGGCCCGGCACGATCTTGTCGCACACGCCGAGGTAGACGGTGGTGTCGAACATGTCATGGCTGAGCCCGATGGCGGTCGCCTGTGCGATCACATCGCGCGAGAACAGCGACAGTTCCATGCCGCCACGGCCCTGGGTGACGCCGTCGCACATCGCCGGCACGCCGCCGGCCACCTGCGCGGTGGCGCCCAGTTCGCGGGCGATCTCGCGGATCTGCTCGGGATAGGTTTCGAACGGCTGGTGCGCCGACAGCATGTCGTTGTAGGCGGTGATGATGCCCAGGTTCGGCGTCACGCCACCGCGCAGGCGGCTCTTGTCGGTGCCGCCGCAGGCGGCGAATCCGTGGGCGAGGTTGCCGCAGCTCAGGCGGCTGCGGAACGGGCCCTCGCGCAGGGAGGCGTCGATCGCGGCCAGATAGGCGGCACGCGAGGCGGCGCTGCGGCGGATGACGCGCTCAGTGATGGCTTGCAGTTGCGGATGGAGGCTCATTGGCTACCGGCGTTCGTGGTGGCGAGAGGCAAGCGGCGGCATGCGCCGCCGCCGACATCAATCAGCCCAGTGGACGCGCAGGCGCGCGCCGTCCAGGTTGATCGCATTGAGGATCGGGTACTGCTGGGCGTTGTTGCTATCCAGCGCCTGGCGCAGCACCTGCAGCTTCTGCTTGCCGCGCAGCAGCAGCAGGCGCTGGCGGCACTGGCGCAGGCCGTGCGGGGTCAGCGTGATGCGCAGCGGCCACTGGTTCGCGCCCGGGCAGCCGGTGGCATCCAGCGCTGCGTAGGGCAGGGTGCTTTCCAGTGCACGGGCCAGGTCCTTCGAACCCGGGAACAGCGAGGCGGTGTGGCCGTCGTTGCCCATGCCAAGTGCCACCAGGCTCGGCGGTTGGCTGTGCTGGGCCTGCAGGTTGGCGGTGTAGACGCATTCCGGCAGCGGCTTGCCAATCCGCACAAGCGGATCGAAGTGGGCACCCTCGGCGCGCTTGAGCAGGTGTTCGCGCACCAGCCAGGCATTGCTGTCGCGATCCTGCGGCGACAGCCAGCGCTCGTCGGCCAGGCTCACTTCAACCCGGTCCCAGTGCACGTCCAGTTCGGCCAGCGCCTGATACACCGGTGCCGGCGTGGTGCCACCGGACAGCAGGATGCGCGCGCGGCCCACTTCATTGATGTCGTGGTTGAGGGTCTGCGCCATCTCGGCGGCTACCGCTTCGATCCAGCCATCGGCATCGCCGTGGTGGATGAAATCGATGCGGTCGTCGTGGAAGGTGGGGCTCATGCGGCAACTCGTGGTGCGTCACGTTCGGCGTCGGCGGCATAGGCAGCGGCGCCCAGCAGCCCGGCGTGAGGATGCATCACGGCCAGCGACGGAACCCGCGCCATGATCGAAGAGAACCGCCCCTTGTGTTCGAAGCGCTGGCGGAACCCGGAGTGCTGCAGTGAATCGAGCATCTTCGGGGTCAGTCCGCCGGTCAGGAACACGCCGTCCCAGGCGCCTTGGGTCAGTACCAGGTCGCCGGCAATGGCGCCGAACACCGCGCAGAACACATCGACGGTGCGCATTGCCTGCGGATCGCCATGCAGGGCGCGGGCGGTCACGTCCACCGGTTGCAGCTGGCCCGGATCGATGCCGGCCATCTCGCACACCGCGCGATGGATGTTGACCAGGCCGGGGCCGCAGATCAGCCGCTCGTTGGAGACGCGCCCGAACTGCTCGGACAGGATCTCCAGGATGCGGATCTCTTCCGGAGTACCCGGTGGGAAGCTTACATGGCCGCCTTCGGTTTCCAGCGGATAGCAGCGGCCGTGACGCAGGATCAGACCACCGACACCGAGGCCGGTACCCGGCCCGATCACCGCGTAGTTGCGCGGTTGGCCCGGCTTGCCCGGCACCCAGGCGGCACCGCCCACCTGGACCACGTCGTCGGGTTGCAGCAGCGAGATCGCCATCGCCTGCGCGGCGAAGTCGTTGATCAGGTGCAGTTCGTTGAAGCCCAGCATTGCTGCGGTACGGCTGCGCGAGATCACCCACGGATGATTGGTGATGCGTGCCTCGTCGCCGTCGACACGCCCGGCAACCGCGAACACGCCGCGGCTTGCGGTGGCACCGATCTGTTCCAGGTGGTGGTGCGCGGCATCCCCCAGCGACGGGAACTCCGTCACTGCGTATTCGCGGATGCTCTCCTTCAGCAATGGCGCGTCCAGCGAGGTGTCGGCCAGGGCGAAGCGCGCATTGGTGCCACCGATGTCGGCGACCAGCACCGGCTGCGAGCTGGCACTCATGCCGAGGCTCCGCTGTCCGGTGCGTCCACGCCCTGCGGCAGGAACTCCGTTGCGTTGCTCGGGCCCCACTGGCCAGCGGGGTAGGGTTCGAGCGGCAGCTTGGCTGCCTTCCAGGCATCGGCCACGCTGTCGATCCACGCCCAGGCGGCACGCACTTCGTCGTCGCGCACGAACAGGGTGTGGTTGCCGTTGAAGGCGTCCAGGAACAGGCGTTCGTAGGCGATGCGGCGATGAAGGCCGGTCGGCACCGACAGTTCCAGTTCCAGCGGATGCAGTTCCAGCGCGCCCCATTCCGGGCCGGCCAGGCTGCTCATCAGGCCCAGTTCGATGTTCTCCTGCGGCTGCAGCTGGAATACCAGGCGGTTCGGCGCGGCCTGCGCACGCTGCGGGCGCTCGAACAGCCAGTGGGTGACCGGCTTCAGCGTGACCACCACGCGGGTGGTGCGTTCGGGCAGGCGCTTGCCGGTGACCAGGTGGAACGGCACGCCGCTCCAGCGCCAGTTGTCGATATGCGCGGTGACGCCGGCGAAGGTTTCCACGTCGCTGCCTTCCGGCGGCTGGTAGGCCTGGGCCGGCTGGCCGTTGATGCTGCCGGCGGTGTAGCGGCCACGGATGCTGTCACGCGCGGCGTGCCTGGCATCGAGCGGACGCAGCGCACGCAGTACCTTGACCTTTTCGTCGCGGATGCGGTCGGCTTCCAGCGAGGCAGGCGGCTCCATCGCCACCATGCACAGCAGCTGCAGGATATGGCTCTGCACCATGTCGCGCAGCGCACCGGAACGGGCGTAATAGGCATCGCGGCCATCCACGCCTTCACTCTCGGCCACCAGGATGTGCACCGATTCGATGTAGTTGCGGTTCCACACCGCTTCCAGCAGCGTGTTGCCGAAGCGCAGCGCGATCAGGTTCTGCACCGCCGCCTTGCCCAGGTAGTGGTCGAGGCGGAACACGCGGTCCTCGTCGATCCACTGGCCGATGGTGGAGATGATCTCCTCGGCGCTCTCGCTGTCGCTGCCGATCGGCTTCTCCAGCATCAGGCGTGCCGGTGCGGCAAGTGCGCCGCCCTTGGCCAGGCCTTCGCAGGTGGAGATGTACAGACCCGGCGGGATGGCCAGGTAGCTGACGCACTTGCGGTGCACCAGGTCGGAGACCGCGGCGGCAACCGAGTCGACGTCGCGCAGGTCCACCGAACGGTAGTCGATGCGGCGCAGCAGGGCACTGATGTCGTCCTGCGTGGCCATCGGCATGGCCTGCTGCAGGCGCGGGCGCAGGATGTCATGGAAGGCTTCGGTGTCATGCCCGGACAGGGCCAGTGCGCGGATGCGGAAGTCCTCCGGCAGCAGGCCGTCGCCAAGCAGGCGAAGCAGCGAAGGGAACAGGTAGCGCTGGGCCAGATCACCTGTGGCACCGAACAGGAAGAGGGTGTCGTGCATCGCTCGAGTTTCAGATCCGGGTGACATCGTTGTCAATCGCTTCATGGCTGGGTTCGGGGGACATCCGCGCAACTGCCTGTCCGAGGTTCGTCAGGGGCGATCTCCGGGGTAGCGGGAGACCGTTCCATTCGAAACCACTGCCCCGGCGGAAGCTTCGTTCCACCGCCGACGCAGATCGGTGCGCACCGATCATCGGATAGTGCCACGTGAAAACGTTTACATGGCAGAATGGGCAACTGTATTCGATTGCAGTGCTCGCCGTCATGCGGCAAGCGCGCAATCATCACTGCCATCGGGAGGGCCGAGGCAGTCCCAAAAGACAGCCCGGCTTCGGGCGGACCGGATAGGTGATATGGCAAAAGTGCAGTTGCAGGGTGTGCGCAAGGTCTATGACAACGGCCAGGTCGCGGTGAAGGACGCCACCTTCGAGGTCGCCGATGGCGAGCTGATGGTGCTGGTCGGCCCGTCCGGCTGTGGCAAGTCGACCCTGCTGCGGATGGTGGCTGGCCTGGAGGAGATCAGCGGCGGCACGCTGAGCATCGGCGACCGCGTGGTCAACGACGTGGCGCCGAAGGACCGCGACATCGCCATGGTGTTCCAGAGCTACGCGCTGTACCCGCATATGACCGTGGCCGAGAACCTGGCCTTCGGCCTGAAGTTGCGCGGCCATGACAAGGCCACCATCGACAAGCGCATCGCCGAGGCGGCGCAGACGCTGGGCCTGACCGAGATGATGGACAAGCTTCCCAAGGCGATGTCCGGTGGCCAGCGCCAGCGCGTGGCACTGGGCCGTGCGCTGGTGCGCGAGCCGGCGGTGTTCCTGCTGGACGAGCCGCTGTCCAACCTCGACGCCAAGCTGCGCCACAGCGTGCGCACCGAGATCGCGCAGCTGCACCGCAAGCTGGGCACCACGATGATCTACGTGACCCACGACCAGGTGGAAGCGATGACCCTGGGCCAGCGCATCGTGGTGCTGAAGGACGGCATCATCCAGCAGATCGATACGCCGATGGCGCTGTACGACCGCCCGGCCAACCTGTTCGTGGCCGGTTTCCTCGGCAGCCCGGCGATGAACGTGCTGCGTGGCACGCTGCAGGGCGACGCCGGTGGCGTGACCGTGGTCGACGGCGACTGGCGTGCACCGCTGGGCCAGGCCACGATCGATCCGGCGTGGCTGCAGAAGCCGATCGCGGTGGGCGTGCGTCCAGAGCACCTGCAGCCGGCGACCGCCGACGATGCGCATGCGTTCAGCGCGCGCATTGAAGGCATCGAACCGGTCGGCAACGAGATATTCGTCAACCTCAGCAGTGGCCAGCACGCGCTGACCATGCGTGTGGCGCCGCAGGCGTTGCCTGCGGTGGGCGAGGACATCCGCGTAGCGATCCACCCGCAGGGCCTGCATTTCTTCAACGCGGAAACCGGCGAGCGCCTCTGACCCTGTAGAGCCGAGCCCACGCTCGGCTGTATTTCATGGAGAAGCCGAGCATGGGTTCGGCTCTACAGAAGGTGGGTTCAGTAGATCGACGCCATGCGTGGATGAAGCGGTAGCGCCGGGCCGTGCCCGGCGTGAACCTCAGCGTGCCAGGCCATCCAGCAACGGCACGCGCTGCGCCACGGCGCCACCCACCTGCAGCTCGGCGTCGCCGGCCTCCAGTGGCAAGACCGCCAGCGCCAGCTCACCGGCCACGCTGGCAATCGTGCCCAACGCGACGCCGTCCTGCTGCACGCCATCGCCGGCCTGCGCCGGTGCGGCTGTCTGAAGCAACTGCACCGCACGCTTGGCCTTGCCGAGGAAGTGGGTGCGGGCAACGATTTCCTGGCCCGGGTAGCAGCCCTTCTTCACGCTGTAGCCGTTCAGGCGGTCCAGGCCCAGCTGCTGCGGGGTCCACACTTCGCGCTGGCTTTCCTCCAGCCGCGGAAGGCCGTAGCGCAGGTCGGACTGGCGCCAAGCCAGGGCGAAAGCGGCCTCATCGGTTTTGCTGCCGGCGGCAAAGGCATCAGCGGCGCCAATTCGCAGGGTGCGCGGCAGTGCGTCGCTGCCCAGATCCAGTTCCCAGTCGTCCGCTGCAGCGTGCGCAATCGCGGCGCCGCTGGCGGCCTCCGGCGCAGTGAACGCGCCGGCCACGGCCAGATCGCTGCGCACCTGCACCTTCACCTTGCGACGGAACACGAAGCGCTGCAGTTGCGACGCAATCGCATCGGCATCGCCGTCGGCCAGCACCAGCATCACGTGGTCCTCGGCCAGCCGAAGCAGCTGGAACACCGCCAGGGTGCGGCCCTTGGCGCTCAGCCAGGCACTCCACTGCCAGTGCTGCAGGGGCAGGGCGGTGACATCGCTGCTGAACTGGGCGTGGGCGAAGACAGCCGCATCCGGGCCTTGCAGGCTCAGCAGCTGGTGGCCGGGCAGGCGCGGATATCCGACGAAAGCAGGGGGCAGGTTGTCAGGCACGTGAACGAGGTCTAAAATTTGTGCGTTGCGAGACCGAACATGATAGGCCAAACAACCCCCACTCCCGACGACGAATCTGAAGCCCCGCTGGTCCCTGCGGCACCCGTGCCCGTGGAACAGGAAAAGGCGGAGGAATTCGGCGGCCGCGGCGGACTTGATCCGGTGCGGTATGGCGATTGGGAGAAAAACGGACGCTGCATCGATTTCTGATCAGCATTGAGCCAACGCGGCCGCGTGCCGCCCAGCCGAGACAACGAGCCCAGCGAATGGCGACCAGACAACGCCCACTTTCCCCGCACCTTCAGGTGTATCGCTGGCAGATTCAGATGGCCACCTCGATCCTGCATCGAGCTACTGGCATCTTTCTGTCTGTTGGTGCCCTCATCATCGCTGCCGGCCTGCTGGCGCTGATGATGGGGCCCGAGTCCTGGAACTGCTTCACCGGCCATGCCGGGGCCTGGTATGGCCGCGTGTTCCTGTTCGCGTGGACATGGTCGTTCGCCTATCACCTGTGCAATGGCATCCGCCACGTCGTGCAGGACTTCGCCATTGGTTTCAGCATCCCCGCCTTCATCCGCAGCAGCTGGCTGTCGGTCATCGGCAGCCTGGTGATCACCCTGCTGGTGTGGGCCTATGTGATGTTCGGAGGTGCCGCGTGAGCAAGTTCCGTACCCCGTTGAAGAACGTGCGCGGCCTCGGTTCGGCCAAGACCGGCACCGAGCACTTCGTGCACCAGCGCCTGACCGCCGCCGCCCTGGTGGCACTGGGCATCTGGTTCCTGGTCTTCGTGCTGGGCCTGCTGGGCTCGGACTACGCGACCGCCGCCGCCGCCGTGGCCAAGCCGTGGAACGCCGTGCCGCTGATCGGCCTGCTGATCGCCATGTTCTGGCACGCGCAGCTCGGCATGCAGGTCGTGCTGGAAGACTACATCCACGAATCGCTGCTGGCCCTGGTGCTGCAGACCGCGGTGAAGTTCGTCGCCGTGCTCGGCATGATCGTCAGTGTGTTTGCGGTGGGCCGCATCGCCCTCGGCGTTGCCTGAGCCCAGGCACCTACACAGGAATCCAGATTAGATGTCCGCTTACAAGATCACCGAACACAAGTACGACATGGTCGTGGTCGGCGCCGGCGGTGCCGGCCTGCGCGCCACGTTCGGCCTGGCCGCCAAGGGCCTGCAGACCGTGTGCCTGACCAAGGTCTTCCCGACCCGCTCGCACACCGTTGCCGCCCAGGGCGGTATCTCGGCCGCACTCGCCAACATGGGCGAGGACGACTGGCGCTACCACTTCTTCGACACCATCAAGGGGTCGGACTGGCTGGGCGACCAGGACGCCATCGAATACATGTGCCGTGAGGCCATCCCGGCCATCATCGAGCTCGAGCACTACGGCGTGCCGTTCTCGCGCACCGCCGAAGGCAAGATCTACCAGCGTCCGTTCGGTGGCATGACCACCAAGTACGGCGAAGGCCCGGCGGCGCAGCGTACCTGCGCGGCGGCCGACCGTACCGGCCACGCGATGCTGCACACCCTGTACCAGCAGTCGCTGAAGCACGACGCGCGCTTCATGATCGAGTACTTCGCACTCGACCTGATCTTTGACGATGAGGGCGCGTGCCGCGGTGTGCTGGCCCTGGACATGTCCGACGGCACTCTGCACCTGTTCCGCGCCCAGGGCGTGGTGCTGGCTACCGGCGGCTACGGCCGTGCCTACTTCAGCGCCACCTCGGCGCACACCTGCACCGGCGACGGTGGCGGCCTGGCCATGCGTGCCGGCATCGCCATGCAGGACATGGAGTTCGTGCAGTTCCACCCGACCGGCATCTACGGCGCCGGTTGCCTGATCACCGAGGGTGTCCGCGGTGAAGGTGGCATCCTGCGCAACAGCAGCGGCGAGCGCTTCATGGAGCGCTACGCGCCGCATTACAAGGACCTGGCCTCGCGCGACGTGGTCAGTCGTTCGATGACCATCGAGATCCGCGAAGGCCGCGGCGTCGGCGAGCACAAGGACCACATCCTGCTCGACCTGACCCACCTCGGCCCGGGCGTGATCGACGAGAAGCTGCCGGGCATCGCCGAGAGCGCCCGCATCTTCGCCGGCGTCGACGTGCACAAGCAGCCGATCCCGGTCATCCCGACCGTGCACTACAACATGGGCGGCATCCCGACCAACTACCACGGCGAAGTGGTGCAGAAGGTCGGCGACAACGACAATGCCGTGGTGCCGGGGCTGTACGCCATCGGTGAAGCGGCCTGCGTGTCCGTGCACGGCGCCAACCGCCTGGGTTCGAACTCGTTGCTGGACCTGGTGGTGTTCGGTCGTGCGGTGGCCAACCGCTGCGCCGAGACCATCAAGCCGGGCGCTTCGCACAAGCCGCTGCCGGCCGATGCCTGCGACAAGGCGCTGGGCCTGCTGGACAAGCTGCGCCACGCCAACGGCGATACCCCGACCTCGGTCATCCGCGATCGCATGCAGCGCACCATGCAGGCCGACGCGGCCGTCTTCCGCACCAGCCAGACGCTGAAGGAAGGCTGCGAGAAGATGGACAAGATCTTCGACTCGTTCCAGGACGTGAAGGTCTCCGACCGTTCGCTGGTCTGGAACTCGGACCTGATCGAGACCTACGAGCTGAACAACCTGCTGCTCAACGCGGTGGCGACGATCAACTCGGCCGAACAGCGCAAGGAAAGCCGCGGCGCGCATGCGCACGAGGACTATCCGGACCGCGACGACGTCAACTGGCAGAAGCACACCCTGGTCAGCGTCGACGAGAAGGGCAAGTGCAGCTTCGACTACCGTCCGGTGCACATGTACACGTTGACCGACGACGTGTCCGTGGTGCCGCCGAAGCCGCGCGTGTACTGATCCGACCCCGCCTACCATGCAATCCGCGCCCACGGGCGCGGGCCGCCTGAGCCAACGAGAGCAGCCATGGCCGAGTTTTCACTCCCCAAGAATTCCAAGATCACGAAGGGCAAGCACTTCCCCGTCAAGAACGGCGGCAAGAACGTGCGCACCTTCAAGATCTACCGCTGGAGTCCGGACGACGACAGCAACCCGCGCACCGACACCTATGAAGTCGATCTGGACGCCTGTGGCCCGATGGTCCTGGACGCCCTGATCAAGATCAAGAACGAGATTGATCCGACGCTGACCTTCCGCCGCTCCTGCCGCGAAGGTATCTGTGGTTCGTGCGCGATGAACATCGACGGCACCAACACCCTGGCCTGCACCCGAGCCATCTCGGACTGCGGCAAGAAGGAAGTGCCGATCTACCCGCTGCCGCACATGAACGTGGTCAAGGATCTGGTTCCGGACCTGACCCACTTCTACGCGCAGTACGCCTCGATCAAGCCGTGGATCCGCACCCAGACCCCGGCACCGCCGGACCGCGAGCGCCTGCAGTCGCCGGAAGACCGCAAGAAGCTGGACGGCCTGTACGAGTGCATCCTGTGCGCCTGCTGCTCGACCAGCTGCCCGAGCTACTGGTGGAACGGCGAGCGTTACCTCGGCCCGGCGATCCTGCTGCAGGCCTACCGCTGGATCATCGACTCGCGCGATGAGGACACCGGTGCGCGCCTGGACGATCTGGAAGATCCGTTCAAGCTGTACCGCTGCCACACCATCATGAACTGCGCCCGGACCTGCCCGAAGGGCCTGAACCCGGCGTTGGCGATCGCCGAAATCAAGAAGCTGATGATGGAACGCCGCGCCTGATACGGTCCGGCTGTACCGGGTAGAGCCACGCCACGCGTGGCTGCACCACCTCAGTAGAGCCACGCCATGCGTGGCTTTGCTGTATCTGGAGAAACACGATGGAAGAAGACGTTCTGCTGAAGAAGCTGCGCTGGCGCTGCCGCCGCGGCATGCGCGAGCTGGACCAGCTGTTCGGCCGTTACCTCGACCACGAATGGAGCGCTGCGCCGACAGAAGAGCGCGGGGTTTTCCTGTTCCTGCTCGACTGCGAGGACGATAGGTTGTGGCGCTGGTTCATGGGCTATGAGGCCTGCCCGCATGCGCACGCAATCCCCCTCATGCAGAAGATCCTCGCCCTCAAGCCTTGAGTGGCGGCCCTCACGGCTGCAGGCCGCGGCCCAGCTGGCGGTGCTGCTGGCCGCCCCCTGGCTGCTGCGCGCATCGGACCTGCCGCCGCGCCTGCTGATGCCCGCGGTACTGCTGGCCTGGGCCATCGGCGTGACCGAACTGGCCTGGCGACAGCGCAGGCCACGTGTGCAGGTGCTTCTGCCGGCGCCAGCCGAACCGCTGCAGGTGGCGGGGAAGGAGGTGGCGGCGCCGCAAATGGTGGTGCGCGGCCCCTGGCTGCTGCTGCTCTGGCGTGAGGATCGGCGCCGCCGGCGCCTGCTGTTCTGGCCGGATGTGCTCGATTCCGGGCAGCGACGTGAACTGCGACTGGCCGTCGCCGCACGCAGCGTTTCCCGTCGGCCCCGGTCGATGGCACCATAAGCTGAATTGACCGGCGTGCCTGCATGTTCAAACCCATCCCCGTGGCCATCGGCCTGCGCTACCTGCGCGCCAAGCGCCGCAACGGCTTCATCTCCTTCATCTCGATGGCATCGATCCTGGGCATCGCGCTCGGCGTCACGGTGCTGATCACCACCCTGGCGGTGATGAGCGGTTTCCAGAAGGAAATCCGCAGCCGCCTGCTGCAGATGACCGCGCACACCACCATCAGCCGCGACGGCGAGCCGATGCCGGACTGGATGCGGGTGGTCGACGTGGCCAACAAGGATCCGCGCGTGGCCGGTGCCGCGCCGTACATCGAGATCCAGTCGATGATCAGCGGCCCGCGCGTGCAGGGCGCGATCATCCAGGGCATCGATCCGGCGCTGGAACCGAAGGTGTCGGTGATCGACAAGAAGATCACCAAGGGCAGCTATGACAGCCTCAAGCCGGGCAGCTTCAACGTGCTGCTGGGCAAGGAGCTGGCGATCTGGCTGGGCGTGGACGTCGGCGACCAGGTGCTGGTGACCTTTGCAGAAGTGCAGGGCACGCCTGCCGGCGCGGTGCCACGGATGAAACGCTTCACCGTCAGCGGCATCTTCGAGGCCGGTTACAACGAAGTCGACCGTGGCGTGGGCTTCGCCAACATGCAGGACCTGGAGCGCGTACTGCGCAGCGACGGCGCCACCGGCGTGCGCCTGAAACTGCACGACATGGACCGCTCGCTGGAAGTGGGCGTGGATCTGGCGCAGAACCTCGGTGGTGCCTACCGGGTGAGCGACTGGACCCAGCAGAATGCCAACCTCTACCACTCGCTGCGCATGGAGAAGGTGGTGATGGGCATCCTGCTGTCGCTGATCATCGCCATGGGCGCCTTCAACCTGGTCTCCTCGCAGGTGATGCTGGTGACCGACAAGCAGGCCGACATCGCCATCCTGCGCACCCTCGGCCTGACCCCGGGCGGGGTGATGCAGGTGTTCATGGTGCAGGGCTCGCTGATCGGCATCTTCGGCACGCTTGCCGGCCTGATCGGTGGCATCACCCTGACCCTCAACCTGGAGCGCATCCTCGGCGCCATCGAGAGCGTGTTCAACGTCAAGCTGATGCCGGAGGATGTCTACTACATCACCGGCCTGCCGACCGACATGCAGACCGGCGACGTGGTGGCGATTACCGTGGTCGCACTGCTGATGAGCTTCCTGGCCACCCTGTACCCCGCCTGGCGGGCGGCACGCACCCAGCCGGCGGAGGCCCTGCGTTATGAATAAGGTCTTCAACCGCGGCGATGAAGTGATCCGCGCCGAAGCACTGGGCAAGACCTACGCCGAAGGGCGCATGCAGACCCCGGTGTTCGATGGCCTGGACCTGACCGTGACCGCCGGCGAAACGGTGGCGATCATCGGTGCCTCCGGCGCCGGCAAGAGCACGCTGCTGCACCTGCTGGGCGGCCTGGACATTCCGACCGCCGGCGAGGTCTACGTGACCGGCCAGCGCATGTCGGCGCTGTCGGACACCGCGCGAGGCCTGCTGCGCAACCAGGCACTGGGCTTCGTCTACCAGTTCCATCACCTGCTGCCGGAGTTCACCGCGCTGGAAAACGTGATGATGCCGGTGCTGCTGGCCGGCACCGCGGTGGCCGAGGCGAGCAGCCGCGCCACCACGCTGCTGGAAGCGGTCGGCCTCGGCCACCGCCTCGATCACAAGCCAGGCGAACTGTCCGGTGGTGAGCGCCAGCGCGCCGCCGTAGCTCGTGCACTGGTCAATCATCCGGCCTGCGTGCTGGGTGACGAGCCGACCGGCAACCTGGATGACCGCACCGCCGGCACCGTGTTCGATCTGATGCTTGAGCTCAACCGCGCACGGCACACCAGCCTGGTGCTGGTCACCCACGACCGGAGCCTGGCGCGTCGCCTGGACCGGGTGCTGGAGTTGCGCGAAGGGCGCCTGCACGCGCTGGCCCACGCCGACGTCTGAGGCGCTGGGCCCGCTTTGGTGGAAGCCGACCTTGGTCGGCTGCTCCTGCAGGGCAAGCGCCAACCAAGGTTGGCGTCTACCGGAATCCGGCGTTCCGGGCCCGCTTTGATAGAGGCCGACCCTGGTCGACCAGGGAAGCCGCCGACCAGCGGCTGAATGGGGCTGCCGGTCGTCGCGCCGGCGTTGCCAGGCCAGGCGCATGATGGCGGCAGTTCCCCGAGGAGATCGCCATGAAGACCCCGCTTCTGCTGGCCGGCCTCTGCCTGGCCCTGGCCGCCTGTGCCACCACCGGTCGGATCAGCAGCACTGAAAAACTGGCCCTGTACCGCGCCCATGCGGGCGCGCCACAGAATGACATGCAGTTCTTCGGCAGCCTTAATGGCTGGACCGAACTGGGTGACAGCGCGCTGGCGGTGTGGACCCGGCCCAGCGAAGCTTATCTGCTGGAGTTGAGAGGCCCCTGCCAGGACCTGCCGTATGCCACCGCCATCGGCCTGACCAGCCAGATGGGCCGCGTGTCGTCGCGCTTCGACAAGGTGCTGGTGCGCGACCCCACCGGCGGCCCGCGCATGCCGTGCTTCATCGACAGCATCCGCAAGCTGGACGTGAAGGCACTGCGCGCCTCCGAGCAGGAGCTGCGCCAGGCGCAGGTGCAGGAGCGCGAGGAAGCCACGAAATAGCGGTTGTGCGGGCGGCTGGGCGGGATAGCCCAGAAGCCACGTTGCCGGGCCCCGGCCGGGACTCCCTGTGGGTCAGGCTTCCGGCACGAAGCCAGCCGGCTTTTCCGCGTCCTTCTCGAACAGGAACTTGACCAGTTCGCCTTCCAGGAACGCGCGATGCTCCGGCGTGCGCGGCGACAGCCGGTTCTCGTTGATCAGCATGGTCTGGTGCACCAGCCACGCGGCCCAGGCCTGCTTGCCGATGTTGTTGAAGATGCGCTGGCCCAGCTCACCGGGGTAGGGCACGAAGTCCAGGCCCTCGGCATCGCGTTGTTCGTACTGGCAGAAGACGGTTCGGGGCATGGCACTCACTCGTGGTTGCGGGATTTCTTGGAGGTTCGTTTCGGCGTCTTGATCGTGGCGCCGTCGAGCAGTTTGCGGATCGGCGCCGGAAGGCCCAGCGCGGGCAGTTCGTCGACAGCCACCCAGCGCAGCGTGGGTTCTTCCACGCGCAGTCCGTGTACCTGCCGTGACAATACCTGCAGATGCAGCTTGTAGTGGCTGAAGGTGTGCTGCAGCACCGGCAGTTCGTCGGCATCTTCCAGCGAGCCGTCGACATGCGTGTCGAACCAGTCCTGCAGGTCACTGCCCGCCTCGGCCTGCGGCAGCGTCCACAGCTGCGCCCAGATGCCGGTGTCCGGCCGCTTCTGCAGCAGCACGCGCTGCTGGGCGTCGCGCAGCAGCAGGGCGACCGCTTCGCGTTCGGGCAGCGTCTTGCTGGGCTTGGGCGTGGGCAGATCAGTGGTGCGGCCTTCACGGCGTGCCACGCACTGGTCCTGCAGCGGGCAGATGACGCAGGCGGGTTTGGCCCGGCTGCACACGGTGGCGCCCAGGTCCATCTGCGCCTGGGTGTAGTCGGCCATGCGCCCTTCCGGCACGTGTGCCACGTGCGCCTCGGCGATGGCCCACAACTGCTTCTCGATGGCCGGCAGGCCGGGGAAGCCGTCGATGCCGTGGTAGCGGCTGAGCACGCGCTTGACGTTGCCGTCGAGGATCGCGAACGGGTCGTTCCAGGCCTGGCTGAGGATCGCGCCGGCAGTGCTGCGGCCGATGCCGGGCAGGGCGTGCAGTGCATCGAAATCGCGCGGCAGGTCGCCGTCGTGCAGTTCCACGCAGCGCTTTGCAGCGGCATGCAGGTTGCGTGCGCGGGCGTAGTAGCCGAGCCCGGCCCACTGCGCCATCACCGCGTCGTTGCTGGCGGCGGCGAGGTCGGGCAGGGTCGGGAAGTGCTGCAGGAAACGCTGGAAATACGGGATGACCGTGGCCACCTGGGTCTGCTGCAGCATGATTTCCGACAGCCAGACCCGGTACGGGCTGCGCGGGTGCTGCCAGGGCAGGTCGTGGCGGCCGTGGTCGTCGAACCAGTGCAGCATGCGGGCGACGAAGTCGTCTTGCTGGGCGGTGTCGGCGCTGGCGTGCGGCTGGCGGGGCATCGATGTTCCAGAGAGGCAGCCACCCGTGGGTTCACCCTTGTAGAGCCACCCCATGGGTGGCCGCACCAGAGTGCGGTGGCTGCACGGTGTATCAGGCGCCCAAAGCTTCAGGCAGAAGGGCGTCGACGAAGGCTTCCGGATCGAACACGCGCAGGTCTTCCGGGCGCTCGCCGATGCCGGCAAAGCGGATCGGAATGCCGAACTCGCGGGCCAGCGCGAACACCACGCCGCCCTTGGCAGTGCCGTCCAGCTTGGTCACCACCAGGCCGGTCACGTTCACCGCAGCATTGAACTGGCGCAGCTGCGACAGCGCGTTCTGGCCGGTGGTGCCGTCGATCACCATCAGCACTTCGTGCGGGGCGGTGGGATCGATCTTGCCGAGCACGCGGCGGATCTTGCCCAGCTCGTTCATCAGACCGGACTGGGTGTGCAGGCGGCCGGCGGTATCGGCGATCAGCACCGAGGTGCCGCGGGCCTTGCCGGCCTGCAGTGCGTCGAATGCCACCGAAGCGGCATCGGCGTTCTGCCCCTGGGCGACCACGGCCACGCCGTTGCGCTCGCCCCAGGCCTGCAGCTGGGCCACGGCAGCGGCACGGAAGGTGTCGCCGGCGGCCAGCATCAGGCTGTGGCCGTCATCCTTGAAGCGCTTGGCCAGCTTGCCGATGGTGGTGGTCTTGCCGACGCCGTTGACGCCGACGGTGAGCACCACGAACGGCTTGGCGTTGCGGTCGATCACCAGCGGCTTGGCCACCGGCTGCAGGATCGCGATCAGCTCGGCGCGCAGCGCGGCCAGCAGCGCATTGGCATCAGCGAACTCGCGCGACTTCATGCGCTTGCGCAGGCCTTCGACCAGGTCGGTGGTGGCGCCCACGCCGACGTCGGCGGTGATCAGTGCGGTTTCCAGCTCGTCCAGCAGGTCGTCGTCGAGCTTGGGGTTGCGCGAGAACAGGCCGCCGAAGCTGCGTGCGATGACGCTGTTGCGCAGGCGTTCGCGCCAGCCGGGCTTACCGGCCGGCGCCGGAACGGCGTCGACCGAAGCGGCGGCTGGCAGGTCGTCGGCGGCCGGTGCCGGAGTGGATTCAGGCGCCGGTGCCGGTTCGATGGCCGCGGGTGCGATGGGAGCGACGTCGATCACCATCGGAGCTGCCGGAACCGGAGTGGCTGGAGCCTGAATCACCGGAGTGGGCTCGACAGCAACTGGAGCGACGGCTGCTGGGGCCGGCTCGACCGGCGCAGGCTCGACCGGTACGACTACAGGTGCTGGTTCTTTGTCCTCGACCGGTGCGGCCGACGGGAACGCCGCCGCCAGCTCTTCAGCCGAGTAGTGCTGGGTCTTGGGTGCCTCTGTTGCGGGGGCATCCTGGGGCTTCTTGCGGCGGAAAAAACTGAGCATTGGCAAAAGGCGCTGAAATCAGATGGATATGCTACCACTCGGGCCTGTCCGGCCGATGTGGACTCAAGGTCGCGGCCCGCCGGCCGTTAACCGGTCCGGAGGGCTGCGCAGTGCGGCCCGGAGACCGCCATGAACAACGTGATGGGAACGGCACTCAGCGGCATGCGCGCGGCCCAGCAGGGTGTTCAGGTGGCCGCGCACAACGTGGCCAATCTGGCGACCCCGGATGCCGAGCGCCTGCAACTGCAGCGCAGTGCGGTGGAGCAGGGCGGAGTGGAGACGGCGGTGGCCACCACCGGCTCCGATCCGGGCGCGCCACTGGGTGATCTGCTGGCGGCCAAGGCCGAAGTGGTGGCTTTCGCTGCCAACGCCGCAGTGATCCGGCGGCAGGACCAGATGCTGGGCTCACTGCTGGATCGCCAGGCCTGAGCAACCCGCCTCGGCAGGTGCCAACCTTGGTTGGCACGCCCGACCCGCCTCGGTAGGTGCCAACCTTGGTTGGCACTCATGGAGCAGTCGAGCATGGCTCGACTCTACAAAAGCGCGTCACCAAGGTTGACCTCCACCCTGCCGATCAGGCCGACAGCTCCAGCAGCAGCTTGTTCAGGCGTGCCACGTACGCGCCCGGGTCCTTCAGGCTGTCACCGGCGGCCAGTGCGGCCTGGTCGAACAGCACCCGGCCGAGGTCGTCGAAACGTGCGCCATCGCCTTCGGCGTCCAGCTTGGCGATCAGCGGGTGACCCGGGTTGATCTCCAGCACCGGCTTGCTTTCGGGCACCTTCTGCCCGCTGGCTTCCAGGATCTGGCGCATCTGCAGCCCCAGGTCCTGTTCGCCGATGGCCAGCACCGCCGGCGAATCGGTCAGGCGGTGCGACGCGCGCACCTCGGCCACGTCGTCGCCCAGCACCGTCTTCAGGCGCTCGACCAGGCCCTGCTTGTCCTTGGCGGCCGCTTCCTGTTCCTGCTTGTCGGCCTCGCTTTCCAGCGCGCCCAGGTCGAGGTCGCCGCGGGCGATGTCGACGAAGCCCTTGCCGTCGAAATCGGTCAGGTAGCCCATCAGCCACTCGTCGATGCGGTCGGTCAGCAGCAGCACTTCCACGCCCTTCTTGCGGAACACTTCCAGGTGCGGGCTGTTGCGCACCTGGCTGTAGCTCTCACCGGTCAGGTAATAGATCTTGTCCTGGCCTTCGGCCATGCGGCCGATGTAATCGGCCAGCGACACGGCCTGCGCATCGGCGTCGCCACGGGTGGAGGCGAAGCGCAGCAGCCCGGCCACCTTCTCGCGGTTGTTGTAGTCCTCGGCCGGGCCTTCCTTCAGCACCTGGCCGAATTCCTTCCAGAACGTGGCGTACTGCTCAGGCTTGTCGGTGGCCAGCTTCTCCAGCATGTCCAGCGAGCGCTTGGTCAGCGCGGCCTTCATCGAGTCGATGACCGGACCGGACTGCAGGATCTCGCGCGAGACGTTCAGCGACAGGTCGTTGGAATCGACCACGCCCTTGATGAAGCGCAGGTACAGCGGCAGGAACTGCTCGGCCTGGTCCATCACGAACACGCGCTGCACGTACAGCTTCAGCCCCTTCGGCGCGTCACGGTGGTACAGGTCGAACGGCGCGCGGCCGGGCACGTACAGCAGCGAGGTGTACTCCAGCTTGCCTTCGACCTTGTTGTGGCTCCACGCCAGCGGGTCGCTGTGGTCGTGCGCCACGTGCTTGTAGAACTCGTTGTACTCGGCGTCGCTGATCTCGGTGCGCGGGCGGGTCCACAGCGCGCTGGCGCGGTTGACGGTCTCCCACTCGATGGCGGCGCCTTCTTCGCCGCCTTCCTTCGGCATCTGGATCGGCAGGCCGATATGGTCCGAGTACTTCTTCAGGATGCTGCGCAGGCGCCAGCCATCGGCGAAGTCGTGCTCGCCGTCCTTCAGGTGCAGCACGATGCGGGTGCCGCGCTCGGCCTTGTCGACGGTGGCCACTTCGAAATCGCCTTCGCCACGCGAGGTCCAGCGCACGCCTTCGCCTGCAGCCAGGCCGGCACGGCGCGAGGTCACTTCCACTTCGTCGGCGACGATGAAGGCGCTGTAGAAGCCGACGCCGAACTGGCCGATCAGCTGCGAATCCTTCTTCTGGTCGCCGGACAGCTGGCGCAGGAAGTCACCGGTGCCGGATTTTGCAATCGTGCCCAGGTGGGCGATGGCTTCGGCGCGGCTCATGCCGATGCCGTTGTCTTCGATGGTGATGGTATGGGCGGCGGCGTCGAAGCTGACGCGCACGCGCAGCTCGCTGTCGCCTTCCAGCAGGGCAGGCTGGGTCAGGGCCTCGAAGCGCAGCTTGTCGGCGGCATCGGCGGCGTTGGAGACCAGCTCGCGCAGGAAGATCTCCTTGTTGGAGTACAGCGAGTGGATCATCAGCTGCAGCAGCTGCTTGACTTCGGTCTGGAAGCCAAGGGTTTCGGTCTGGGTGGTCTCGGTCATCGATTAAGGCTCCATGTGCAATGCCGCGCCAGCGCGTGCGGCCTCGCCAAGGGGTATGGCTGATTGTCCCGAAATCAAGGGGTTGGTCGGGCAGGGCTTGCAGCCCTGCACCTGCAGAGGCCGATGCAACAGCAACAGCGGGCTATCCGTGGGATGGC
>NZ_JASJSI010000080.1:0-20541 GCF_030237085.1 Stenotrophomonas maltophilia group sp. Smal32 | reverse complement strand
AACCCACAGGTGGCGGGGCTCGGATGGTTATTATTATTAGGGGGGGGGGGGGGGGGGGGGGGGGGGGGGGGGCGGGGGGGGGGGCGGGGGGGGGGCCCCCCCCCCCCCCGGGGGGGGGGGGGGGGGGCGCCCCCCCCCCCCCCCCCCCCCCCCCCCGCCAACTCACGGAATGCCGCTTCGGCTTCGGCTTCGGCCGTTGCATTGAGCAGGTGCAGGGCGCAGCCCTGCCGAAACCCTCCCCAACCATGACTGCAGTCACTTGTCCCCGCGCGCCGTGCTGGCGAAAGTCGAGGAGTTGACGTGATCGGTCCGGCCTGTTGCCAACCGCACGCAAGCGAGAGAGAGAAACGCTGTGCAACGACGTGAGTTCCTGGCTTTTTCCGGTCTGGGCCTGGCGGGCCTGCTGCTGCCGCATTCCCGTGCCATCGCCGCCGAGCAGCTGTTGGCGCCGGTCGATACCGCCCAGCGCCGGCGTCTGGCCGAGCTCGCGCTGGCAGCCGCACGCACCGCCAAGGCCAGCTACTGCGATGTGCGCATCGGGCGCTACCTCAACCAGTCGGTCATCACCCGCGAGCATCAGGTCGGCAATGTGACCAACCGCGAATCGTCCGGCGTGGGTGTGCGGGTGATCGTCAACGGTGCCTGGGGCTTCGCTGCAACCCATCAGCAGACCGAGGCCGCCGTGCGCGCTGCGGTCGAGCAGGCTGCGGCGATCGCCCGTGCCAACGCCACCATCCAGACCCGGCCGGTGCAGCTGGCGCCGACGCCCTCGGTCGGAGAGGTGCGCTGGCAGACACCGGTGCGCCGCAACGCGATGGCGGTGCCGATCCAGGACAAGGTCGAGCTGCTGCTGGCACTCAATGCCGCCGCGCTGAATGCGGGTGCCGACTACATCAATTCCACCCTGTTCCTGGTCAACGAACAGAAGTACTTCGCCTCCAGCGACGGCTCGTTCATCGACCAGGATATCCACCGCATCTGGCTGCCGTTCACCGCCACCGCCATCGACAAGGCCAGCGGCAGGTTCCGTACCCGCGCCGGCCTGTCTTCGCCAATGGGCATGGGCTACGAATTCCTTGATGGCGATGCGCGCGGCAAGGTGCAGTTGCCGGGCGGCATCACTGCTTACCGCGACTCCTACGACCCGGTCGAGGACGCCATTGCGGCCGCCCGCCACGCGCGAGAGAAACTGAAGGCGCCGTCGGTGAAGCCCGGCAAGTACGACCTGGTGCTGGACCCATCCAACCTGTTCCTGACCATCCACGAGAACGTTGGCCACCCGCTGGAACTGGACCGCGTGCTCGGCTACGAGGCCAACTACGCCGGCACCAGCTTCGCCACGCTGGACAAGCGCGATGCCGGCTTCCGCTGGGGCAGCGATATCGTCACCTTCTTCGCCGACAAGACACAGCCCGGCAGCCTCGGCGCGGTCGGCTACGACGACGAAGGGGTGAAGACCCAGCGCTGGGACCTGGTGCGCGACGGCATCCTGGTCGACTACCAGGCCACCCGCGATGAAGCCCATATCCTCGGGCGCGATGCATCGCATGGCTGCAGTTACGCCGATTCCTGGTCCAGCGTGCAGTTCCAGCGCATGGCCAATGTCTCGCTGGCGCCGGGCAAGCAGCCGCTCAGCGTCGAGGACATGATCAAGGACGTGGAGAACGGCATCTGGATCCACGGCCGCGGTTCGTATTCGATCGACCAGCAGCGCTACAACGCGCAGTTCGGTGGCCAGCTGTACTACCAGATCAAGGACGGAAAGATCGCCGGCATGGTCGAGGATGCGGCCTACCAGATCCGCACGCCGGAATTCTGGAATGCCTGCACCGCGATCTGCGATGAGCGTGACTTCCGCCTGGGCGGTTCGTTCTTCGACGGCAAGGGCCAGCCCGGCCAGGTCTCGGCGGTCTCGCACGGTTCGTCCACCACCCGTTTCAACGGCATCAACATCATCAACACCGCGCGCAGTCTCGGCGCTTGAGCCACCCATCCTTCGACATGGAGAGCAGCCTTGCAAAGACGTGACTTCCTGGCCCTGACCGGGCTTACCGCGGGCGGGCTGATCGTGCCCTCCTTCTTCGGCAAGGTGATCGCCGCCGAGCAGCTGCAGTCCACTCTCGACCCGGCGCTGAAGAAGCGCTTGGCCGACGCCGCCCTGCAGGCCGCACGCAGCGCTGGCGCCACCTACTGCGACGTGCGCATCGGCCGCTACCTGCGGCAGTTCGTGATCACCCGCGAAGACAAGGTGCAGAACGTGGTGAACACCGAGTCCACCGGTGTGGGCATCCGCGTGATCGTCAACGGTGCGTGGGGCTTTGCCGCCACCAATGCGCTGGGCACCGCCGACGTGGCCAAGGCCGCGCAGCAGGCGGCGGCCATCGCCAAGGCCAACGCCGGCGTGCAGACCGCGCCGGTACAGCTGGCCAAGGCACCGGGCGTGGGCGAGGTGAGCTGGCGCACGCCGATCCGCAAGAACGCGATGGAGGTACCGATCAAGGACAAGGTCGGCCTGCTGCTGGACGTCAACGCTGCGGCGATGGGTGCCGGTGCCAGCTTCGTCAACTCGATGCTGTTCCTGGTCAACGAGCAGAAGTACTTCGCCTCCACCGACGGCTCCTACATCGACCAGGACGTGCACCGCATCTGGGCGCCGATGACGGTCACCGCCATCGACAAGTCCAGCGGCAAGTTCCGTACCCGTTCGGGCCTGTCCTCGCCGATGGGCCTGGGATACGAGTACCTGGATGGCGCCACCGCCGGCAAGGTGGTAGGCCCCAATGGCGTGGTCAACTACAGCTCCTCCTACGACATGAAGGAAGACGCCATCGCCGCCGCAAAGCAGGCGCAGGAGAAACTGAAGGCGCCGTCGGTGAAGCCGGGCAAGTACGACCTGGTGCTGGACCCGTCGCACACCTGGCTGACCATCCACGAGTCGATCGGCCACCCGCTGGAACTGGACCGCGTGCTCGGCTACGAAGCCAACTATGCCGGCACCAGCTTCGCCACCCTGGACAAGCGCGAACAGCATTTCCAGTACGGCAGCGAGCTGGTCAACATCTTTGCCGACAAGACCCAGCCGGGCAGCCTCGGCGCGGTGGCGTACGACGACGAAGGCGTGAAGTGCAAGCGGTGGGACCTGATCAGCAATGGCAAGCTGGTGGACTACCAGACCATCCGCGACCAGGCCCACATCCTCGGCAAGACCGAGTCCGACGGCTGCTGCTATGCCGACTCGTGGTCCAGCGTGCAGTTCCAGCGCATGGCCAACGTGTCGATGGCGCCAGGCAAGAAGCCGCTGAGCGTGCCCGACCTGATCAAGGACGTGGAGAACGGCATCTACATCATCGGTGACGGTTCGTTCTCGATCGACCAGCAGCGCTACAACGCGCAGTTCGGCGGCCAGCTGTTCTACGAGATCAAGAATGGCCAGATCACCCGCATGCTGGAAGACGTGGCCTACCAGATCCGCACGCCGGAGTTCTGGAATGCCTGCACCGCCGTGGCCGACGAGCGCGACTACCGCCTGGGCGGTTCGTTCTTCGACGGCAAGGGCCAGCCGGGCCAGGTCTCGGCGGTCTCGCACGGCTCGTCGACCGCGCGCTTCAACGGCATCAACGTCATCAACACCGCACGCAGCCTCGGCTGACCGGTCAGGAGCCCTTACACCATGAGTATCTTCACCGAAGCCCAGGCCAAGGCCATCCTCGACAAGGTCATTGCCCTGTCCAAGGCCGACGAGTGCACCGCCGTGCTGGCCGGCGCGATCAGCGGCAACATCCGTTTCGCACTGAACAACGTGTCCACCAGCGGGATTGTCGATAACACCGAACTGGCGGTCACCGTCGCCTTCGGCAAGCGCGTCGGCACCGCCTCGATCAACGAGTTCGACGATGCCGCGCTGGAACGCGTGGTACGCCGCGCCGAAGACCTGGCCCGCCTGGCCCCGGAGAACCCGGAGTTCATGCCGGCCATCGGCAAGCAGAGCTACCGCGCCAGCCCGACCTTCAGCGAATCCACGGCCGCGATCGATCCGGCCTTCCGTGCCAAGGTTGCCGCCGATTCAATCGCGCCGTGCCGTGGCCACGGCCTGATCGCCGCCGGCTTCCTCGAAGACGGCCAGGGCTTCCAGGCCACCGCCAACAGCAACGGCAACTTCGCCTACCAGCGCACCACCAACTTCGATTACACCTGCACCGTGCGTACCGAAGATGGCCGTGGTTCGGGCTGGGTCGGCCGCAACCTGAAGGATGCGGCGGACTTCAAGGCCGACCAGGACATCCGCATCGCCATGCGCAAGGCCACTGAATCGGCCGAGGCCAAGGCGTTGGAGCCGGGCAAGTACACGGTCATCCTGGAGCCGGCCGCGGCCGCCGGCCTGATCAGCTTCATGATGAACTTCTTCAGTGCACGCTCGGCCGATGAGGGCCGCAGCTTCCTGTCCAAGAAGGGCGGCGGCAACAAGCTGGGCGAGCAGGTCTACGACCCGCGCGTGACCATGTTCGCCGACCCGTGGCACCCGGATGCGCCTGTACTGCCGTGGGACAACGAGGGCCTGCCGCGCGAGCGCATGGCCATCATCGAAAACGGCAAGATCGCCAACCTGGACTACTCGCGTTTCTGGGCACAGAAGCAGGGCAAGACCGCCAAGGCGTCGCCGGGCAACCTGCTGATGAGCGGTGGCGACAAGAGCACCGCCGAGCTGGTGCGCGGCACCCAGAAGGGCATCCTGGTCACCCGCACCTGGTACATCCGCATGGTTGATCCGCAGACCGTGCTGCTGACCGGCCTGACCCGTGACGGCACCTTCTACATCGAGAATGGCCAGATCAAGCACCCGGTGAAGAACTTCCGCTTCAACGAATCGCCGGTGATCATGCTCAACAACATCGAAGAGCTGGGCAAGCCGGTGCGCGTGGCCGGTGATGAATCCAGCTACGTGATGATGATCCCGCCGATGAAGCTGCGCGATTTCACCTTCACCTCGCTGTCCGACGCCGTCTGATGGATCGCCGGGCCTGCCTGCGCTGGTTGGCCGCTGCCGCTTCGGCGGCGGCGCTGCCGGCCTGGGCACAGGCAGGCCCGCGCAGTTCACGCTACGACTTCTGGTTCACCCGGCTGCAGTACGACTCCGGCGACTGGGACGTGGACGCACGCATGCCGTCCAACCTGATCACCTCGCTGATCGACTACACCTCGCTGCGGGTGGACCCGCAGGAACACGTGGTGGCCCTGGCCGACCCGCGCATGCTGGAAGCGCCGTTCTGCTACCTGGCCGGGCACACGCTGGTCGAGTTCAACGCCGCGGAGCGGCAGAACTTCGTGCGCTACGTGCGCAACGGCGGCTTCGTCTTCGTCGATGACTGCAACCATGACATCGACGGGTTGTTCGCCACCTCGTTCGAAGCGCAGATGGGCCGCCTGTTCGGGCCCAGGGCATTGCAGAAACTGCCCAACAGCCACGCGCTGTACCGCAGCTTCTTCCGATTCCCCGACGGCCCGCCTGCGACCAGCTTCGAGCTCAACGGCTGGGGCGATGACCTCGTGCACGACTACCTGAAGGGCATCGAGATCGACGGCCGCCTGGGCCTGCTCTACAGCAACAAGGACTATGGCTGCGAGTGGGACTACGACTGGCGCAACAAGCGTTTCCTGGCCGAAGACAACACCCGCTTCGGCGTCAACATCGTGATGTACGCGTTGAACAATTGATAGGACCTGCACGCCCATGACCGCACCCGACCTCGATTCCCTGCTGCCGCGCCTGCACGATCTTCGCGCTGCGCTCGCACGCGCGGTGGTGGGCCAGAACACCGTGGTCGAGCAGCTGCTGATCGGCCTGCTGGCCGGCGGCCACTGCCTGCTGGAAGGTGCGCCCGGGTTGGGCAAGACGCTGCTCGTGCGCTCGCTCGGCCAGGCCCTGGAACTGCAGTTCCGGCGCGTGCAGTTCACCCCCGACCTGATGCCCAGCGACATCCTCGGCACCGAGCTGCTGGAGGAAGACCACGGCACCGGTCATCGCCATTTCCGCTTCCAGCAGGGCCCGATCTTCACGAATCTGCTGCTCGCCGACGAACTCAACCGCACCCCACCCAAGACCCAGGCGGCGCTGCTGGAAGCCATGCAGGAACGCACGGTCAGCTACGCCGGCACCACCTATGCGCTACCGGCGCCGTTCTTCGTGCTGGCCACGCAGAACCCGATCGAGCAGGCCGGCACCTACCCGCTGCCGGAAGCGCAGCTGGACCGCTTCCTGCTGCACGTGCTGGTGGATTACCCCAGCGAGGACGAGGAACGGAAGATCCTGGAGCAGACCACCGGCGGCGCCACCGACACGGTGCCGAAGGTGATGGATGCCGAGGCGGTGATCGCACTGCAGGCCGCGGTGCGCCAGGTGCATGTCAGCCCCGATGTGCTGGCCTGGATCACCCGCCTGGTACGCGCCAGCCGGCCTGGCGAAGGCGCTCCGGCTGCGATCAACCAGTGGGTGAAGTGGGGCGCCGGCCCGCGTGCCGGCCAGTCGCTGGTGCTGGCAGCGAAGGCACGCGCATTGCTGCAGGGCCGCTTCGCCGCCACCCGCGAGGATGTGCAGGCACTGGCCGCGCCGGTGATGCGCCATCGCCTGCTGCTGTCGTTCGCCGCCGAGGCCGAGCAGAAGCGTGCCGACGACGTGGTCGCCGCGCTGCTGCAGGCTGTGCCGTTCCCGGGTTGAGCCACGCGTGAACGCAGGTACGCCGTTGACCCTGCCGCCGGAACTGCGTGCGCGCCTGCGTCTGCTGCGGTTGCGGCCGCGCCTGGCCAGCGGGGCAAGCGGCATCGGCCAGCACGCCAGCCGCAGCCGCGGTGCCGGCCTGGAATTCGCCCAGTACCGTGCGTACGAACCGGGTGACGAACTGCGCCAGATCGACTGGAAGCTGTATGCGCGCTCGGACCGCTTCTTCGTGCGCGAGTCCGAACGCGAAAGCCCGATAACGGTCTGGCTGCTGCTTGATGCCACCGCCTCGGCCGGCCAGGCTGATCGCGCGGCACCGCAGCGCACGCGACTGGACCACATGCGTGGCGTGGCCGCATGCCTGGTTGAACTGGCCCTGCAACAGGGTGATCGCTTCGGCCTGCTGGCGATCAATGGCGATGGCCTGCAACTGGTACCCGCGGCGAACGACGCGCGCCAGCGCGACCGTGTGTATCTGCAGTTGCAGGCGCTGCAGGCACGCGGCGGCTGGCCTGCACCTGATCGCCTGCGCCCGCTATGGGAACGGGTGCGTCCAGGCGACCTGCTGCTGGCGATCGGTGATGGCTTCGATGAGGCCGGCATCGTGCTGCTGGAACAACTGGCCAGCGCCCGCCGCGAAGTGGCACTGCTGCAGATCCTGACCGCTGACGAACGCGATTTCCCCTTCGACGCCGGCCACCGCTTCCGCGACCCGGAGACCGGCGAAGAACTGCTGGGCGATGGCGTTGCGATCCGCACCGACTACCTGCAGCGCTTCGCCGATGCACGCAGCGCGCTGCAGGCGCGCCTGCAGGCCAGTGGCATCGCCAGCGCCAGCGGTTGGCTCGACCAGCCACTGGACCAGCCGCTGCAGGCGCTGTTCGGCCGTGGGGGCGGCGCATGAACCTGTTGTTCCCGCTGGGCCTGGCCGCGCTCGCCGCATGGCTGCTGCCGTTGTTGATCCACCTCGCCCGCCGCCATCCGTACACGCCGCTGGATTTCGCCGCGCTGCGCTGGCTGCGCGCGCAGATCCGACCGCGCCAGCGCATCCGCTTCGATGACTGGCCGCTGCTGCTGGTGCGCCTGCTGCTGTTGGCCGCGCTGGCGCTGCTGCTGGCGCGCCCGGCGCTGACGGGCCCTGCGCCGGTCCCCGCTGCGTGGACCGTGGTGGCCCCAGGACTGGATGCCGCCGCACTGCGTGGCACCGTCAACGATGGCAACTGGCATTGGCTGGCAACCGGCTTCCCCTCCATCGACCAGTCACCGCTGGCCTCCAATGCCTCCCTGCCCAGCCTGCTGCGCGAACTGGATGCCCAGCTGCCGGCCGGTACCGCGCTGACCGTGCACATGCCCGATCCGCTGCCCGGCCTGGACGGCGCACGCCTGCAGCTGTCGCGCGATGTGCAGTGGCGCCCCCATGCCGTGGCGGCCACAGCCACACAGGCCGCCACGACGCCGCCACGGCTGCGCGTGCACGCCAACGCGCCCGCCGGGGTGCAGCGCTGGATCGGTGCACTGCAGCGGGCCTGGGGCGTGCAGGCACCCTCGGCACCGTTGACGGCCGATGCCTTGCCCGAACGCGGCGAGATCGGTGTCTGGAGCCGCAGCGACGCACTGCCGCCGCACTGGCAGGCGTGGCTGCGCGACGGCGGCAGCGTACTGAGCGCTGCGAAACCTGCCACCGAGGCCAGTGTGCTGCTGCGCAGCGCCGATGGCGCGCCGCTGCTCTGGCAGCAGCGCGTCGGTCACGGACGCTTGCTGTCACTGCCCGGTGACTGGGACATCACCACCCATGCCGCGTTGCGCGACGCGCAGCTGCCACGCTCGCTGCTTCTGGCACTGCAACCGCCATCGCCCCCACGCGTGGGGGATGCAACAGACCACGCGCCCCGCCAGACCGCTCTGCCGCCCGCAACGCCGCCGCTGCGTGAGCCGACCGCATGGCTGTTGCTGGCCGTCGTGCTGCTGTTCGCCGTTGAACGCTGGATGGCCAGCAGCGCCCGGCGCAGGGTGGCAGCATGAACGCGTTGCAACGTGCCTGGCAGCGCGCGCGACGCCGACGCGCCCTGATCACCCTGCTGCTTGGCCTGCCGTTGGCGCTGGCCGCCACCGCGCTGGCGCTGCGCCTGTCCGGCTTCGATCTGGCCTGCGTGGTCGGGACGCTCGTCGTGCTCGCCTGCGCCGCCGTTGCGACGGCGCGTGCCCGGCAGCTCGACCGTCGGTGGCTGCAGCGGCAACTTGATGCAAGCGGCGCCAGCGAGGACAGCGCGGACCTGCTGTTCGCCGAGACCGCCACGCTCAATCCGCTGCAGCAGCGCCAACGCACGCACGTGCTGGACACGCTGGAGCGCCGCATGCCGGAGCTGCGACCGCGCTGGCCGCGTGCGGCGCTGGCCCTGTGCTGGATTGCGGGCCTGACCATCGCACTGCTGGCATTCGGCTGGCCGCGCTCGAACAGCGGCCCCGCCACCGCTGCACCCACGTCGCACGGCGGCACCCCGCCCGCGGGCCCACTGCACCTGCAGTCCACCCGCCTGCGCATCGACGCACCGGCCTATACCGGCCAAGCCACGCTCACCCAGAATGCGCTGGATGCCAAGGTTGCCGCCGACAGCCGCCTGTCGTGGTCGTTGCGCTTCGACCGTGCACCGGACAAGGCGTGGCTGCAGTTCCACGATGGCCGACGCCTGCCGCTGAACGAACAGGACGGCCAATGGCAGGCGCAGGACGTGGCACGCGCGCCGGTGCTGTATCGCGTGGTGAGCGAACCGGCATTGGCCGAGACCCGCCTGCATCGGCTGGACGTGGTAGCCGACCGTGCACCCTCCGTGCGCGTGCTGGAACCGGCGGCCAGCCTGGTGCTGGCCTCGCCCGGACAGCGCCAATGGTCGCTGCGCTTCGAGGCCGGCGACGACTACGGCGTGGCTGCACAGGCAACGCTGTCGATCACGACCACCCAGGGCAGCGGTGAGAACATCACCTTCGTCCGTCGCAGCGTCAGCCTCACCGGCAGTGGCGAGCCGACCGCACGACGCTTCGCGCATACGCTCGACCTCGCCGCGCTGGGTGCGCAGCCTGGCAACGATGTGATCGCCCAGCTGGAAGTGCGCGACAACCACGCGCCCATACCACAGGCGGGACGTAGCAGCAGTGTGATCCTGCGCCTGCCCAGTGCCGAGGTTGCGCTGGGTGCCGAGCTGGAAGGCCGTATCAGGAAGACACTGCCGGCCTACTTCCGCAGCCAGCGACAGATCATCATCGATGCCGAGGCCTTGATCCGGCAGCGGCGCGGTCTCGCCGCCGATGACTTCATCAAGCGCAGCGATGCGATCGGTGTCGACCAGCGCATCCTGCGCCTGCGCTACGGCCAGTTCCTGGGCGAGGAAAGCGAAGGCGCACCGAAGCCGCCGCCGACCAGCGACCTGCCCACCAGCGATACGCCGACCGCAGATGGCCACGACGACGATCACGAGCACGACCATGGCGCGCAGGCCGATGCGCACGACGACCATGGCCATGACCATGGCGGTACAGCCAACGCAGATACCCCGCCGGTGTTCGGCAGCGCGACCGACGTGCTTTCCGAGTACGGACACACCCACGACCACGCCGAGGCGGCGACCCTGCTCGACCCGCAGACCCGTGCCACGCTGAAGGCCGCGCTGGACCAGATGTGGTCGGCTGAAGGCGAGCTGCGCCAGGGCCGGCCGGAGCAGGCGCTGCCATTCGCCTACAAGGCGCTGGGCTTCATCAAGCAGGTGCAGCAGGCCGAGCGCATCTACCTGGCCCGGGTCGGGCCGGAGCTGCCCCCCATCGATGAAGGCCGCCGGCTGGGTGGTGATCGCGCCGGGCTGTCCAGCCGTGAACTGCCGCTGGCCGCACGCACGCCGCCGGACCCGGCCATTGTCGAAGCCTGGCAGCGTCTCGGCGATGACATCGGCACACCCGATCTCGATGCGCTCGCGACCTGGCAGCAACGCAACGCTACCTACCTGCCCGATGCACTGGACCTGGCTGCCGCCATCGAACAGCTGCGCATCGAGCCCGGCTGCCGCGACTGCCGCCAGCGCCTGCGTGCGCAGCTGTGGCGTGCCCTGCAGCGTCCGTTGCCGCAGGTAATGCGGCGCAGTGCAGCCGATGCGATGGGGCAACGGTATCTCGACGCGCTGGAGGCGCAGCCATGAACGCCTCCGGTTCGAGCCTGTGGATTGCGCTGCTGCTCGCCCTGGTCGTGGTCATCGCCAGCGTGCGCCAGTTGCGTGGAAGCACAACGCACCCAGGCCGCCGCTGGGTCGTCATCGCGCTGCAGATCGCCGCTGCCACGCTGCTGTATTTCTGCCTGGTGCCACCTCCCCATCAGCGACCGGCCGCCGGCCTGGTCGTGCTCGGCGCCGAGGCCGACAAGGTGGGCGCACCGCCGGCCAGCGAAGGTCCGCTGCTGCTGTTGCCGGAAGCGGGCGATGTACCTGATGGGCAGCGTATCCCCGACCTGGCCACCGGGCTGCGCCAACACCCCGCCTCCACGCTCACCCTCGTTGGCGCCGGCCTGGTCGCACGCGATCGCGACGCGACGTTGCCGGGCGACGTGCGCTGGCAGGCAGCACCCGCACCGCGCGGCTGGGTCGCGCTGCAGCCACCGGCCGACGTTGCTCCCGGTGGCCGCTTCGAGGTACAAGCGCAGGCGCGTGGCGCGGCAAAGGCGAAGGCCGAGCTGCTGGACCCGGCCGACACCGTGGTCGATCGCGCGGACGTTGCCAAAGACGGCCGCGTCCAGCTCACTGGCATCGCCCGCGCCGAAGGCCGCAGCGTATTCCGGCTGCGCCTGCTCGACACCGAAGGCCATGTGGTGGATACCGTACCGGTGCCGCAGCAGACCCTGCCGGCAGCGCCCCTGCGCCTGTTGGTGCGTGCCAGCGCGCCCGGCCCGGAACTGAAGTACCTGCGGCGCTGGGCCGCTGACGCGGGCCTGCGCGTGCAGGTGCAGGCCGATACCGGTGCAGGGCTCAGCGTGGGCGATGGCGTGGTTTCGCTCGATGCTGCAACGCTGGCGCGCGGCGACCTGCTACTGCTGGACGAACGCGGCCTGGCGGCCCTGAGTGCAGGCCAGCTGGCCGCCGTGCGTCAGGCGCTGCGCGACGGTCTGGGTGTACTGGTACGCAGTGCGGGGGCACCTTCGGCCAGCGCGCGCCAGCGCCTGCACGATCTTGGCCTGCCCGTGCAGGGCGATGGCAGCAGCCACACCCTCGAACTTCCCGGCGACGGTGACACCGCGGTCCTTGCCGCGCGCCGTGGCCCGCTTGCCGCCGGCACACTCCCAACCGGCTACGGCGAAGAGGCCGACCGCAGCTCGCACAGCGCTGCGCTGCCTTCGCTGGAAGCACTGGCATTGCAGGCACCGGGCAGCAACGCACTGCTGCAGGGTCTTGATGGCAAGGCCGTCGGCGGCTGGCGCTCGGCCGGCAAGGGACGCATCGGCCTGCTGCCCATCACCGACAGCTGGCGTTGGGTGCTGGCGGGCCGCGATGACCGCCACGGCGAACTGTGGAGCGGCGTGGTTGCCACGCTGGCACGTGCGCAGGGCAGCGGTGATGCGCTGTGGTCACCACAAGCGATTGCCTGGGCCGGCGAACGGCAGGCGCTGTGTGGCGTACAGGCGCCGCTGCAGGCCTTCGACCCGCGTGGCGACGGCGTACCGCTGATCGTCGATGGTGCGACATCGGCGCTGCGTTGTGCCGGCTGGTGGCCACGTGGCGCAGGTTGGCAGCGCCTGCAGCATGGGGACAGTATCGTCTGGCGCTATGCATTCGACCCGAAGGACGCGCCCGCACTGCATCGGCAGGCGATGATCGATGCGACCACGCAGGCGCTGGCCCGCAGCACGCCCGCGAATGCACAGGCCACGCAGCCGGTGGCTGGCTCGCGCTGGCCATGGTGGCTGGCCTTCGTGCTGTGCGCCTCGCTGCTGTGGTGGCTGGAACGGCGGCGGTGACTTCGGGGTCGGATCCCTTTCGCCCGCGAAAGGGCTCTGACCCCGGCCGATTGGATCGCAAAGAGCATCCATGCATGGCGTGGATCTACTGGTCCCTCATGCGCCCTTCAACGTTTTCCCACGCGCCGATACACGCCATTGAAGCGCACGTTCATGCCACCGCACTCGCTGTTGTCGGCCACGATCAGCACCTCGCCCAGCGAATGCACACGCACCCTGCAGGTGTCTTCGGCGAACTCCACATCGGCGCCGCGTGGCGTCGCACGCGCTTCGACCTGGCCCATGTTGGGGCCATACGGACGCTGTTCCGGCGTGGGGTTTGCAGAGGGCCAGTAGGCGTCGCCTTCCACATGCAGCTGTGCACCCTGCACCGAGATGTGCAGGCCGTTGTCGCCATCCTTCCAGTTGCCCGCCCAGTCCCGCAGCGACGGCACCACCGCAGGCAATGGCTGCAGCTTGCTGCGGTCCACCCAGCCCGCACTGCCGCCCACCTTGTTCGGGAAGAACGCACAGCGATAACCGCCCAGGTCGCGCCCGGTCACCACCGTATCGCCGTTGACCACATAGCTGCGCTGGCGGCAGGCCGGCTCGCCCTTGCCCGGGCAGCCGTCCATGTCGCCGAGCAGGTACAGGCGCGGTGCGTCGACCACCCGCGCCAGTGCAAACCGGCTCTGTTCGGACGGGAACGCGCCGTTGCGGCAGGCGCCGTCATCGGCGATATCGGAAGCAAAGGCAGAGGCGGGCAGCAACGCGGCCAGCAGGCAGAACGAACGCAGGGACATGGCATGGCACCGAGGGGGATGCCGGCAGGATATACCGGCCTACTTCACCGGCGATGGGTCACCGGCACCCTGCTCCTCGGAGAACCGCAGCGCACGCTGCTGCTGTTCGGCACTGAGTTCCGGCGGTGGCCGCGCCACCGCAGCCTGGATCTGCGCCGGTCCACCGGTAAGCTTGTTCACGCCCTTTGCAGCTGCCATCACGCCCTTGACCACGCCCATCATGATGTAGCCGCCGCCCATGCTGACCTGTTCCGGCGACGGTGGTTCACTCCAGTCGCGGCTGAAGCGGTTGTCGCCGAACTTCACGGGATTCTTGAAGCGGTACAGGTCCAGCGGCTCGTCTTCCGGCTTGAGTGCGCGCACTTCGCCAAGGGTGGTGACGTTGTCCTGCGGCAGGGTGGTGGAAACCGGCGCGGTAGCTACCGTGGGCGCGTCTGCAGAAGGAGCAGGCGCAGCCTCGGGCACCGCCTGCTGCGCCTGCGCCAGGCCCGCCAGCATCAGGTTGGCCAGCACTGCTCCCTGCATTCCACGTCGTGCCACGGCCCTTGCCCCGTCTGTTGCGTCCAGGCTGTGAGGATACGCATCGCTGCTTCAGATTTCGTTGTGGCCGCGCGCAGGCGTTCAGCGGGCGATGGCCCAATCCGCAACGAGTTGCATTGGTTTTCGATGCCGAACCCTTGAACCTGTCAGGTTCGACCTGCCGGAGCACACTCATGCCCCTTTCATTGCTGGTGATTGGCTGCGTGCTGCTGCTCGCCCTCGCCCTGTCCGCCACCGAATTCCATCAGCGACAGCTCGATCATCGCGCCCTGCGAAGGCTTCGAGGCTCGCAAGCGGCGCGCCAGCTGGACAGCGCCGAATACGACGCTCTCGAGCCCTTCAGATTGACCGGCCAGCTCGGCCCGTCCAACAGCGTGTACCGCATCGAAGGCGAGCACAGCCTGCGCGAGGTCGACGCACACACGAAGATCGAGCGACTGGGCAGCGTGCCGGTGCTGCTGCCGTATGGCATGCGGCGCCATCTGTCCGCGCGGAACCGTGCGGATGTCGTGCTGGGTCGCTCATTCGCCCTGGTCGTCTGGCTGAACGGCCATACGATCACCGGCGAGCGTGAACGTGAAACGCAGGCGCAGACTGACCGATGTGTCTGGCTCGAGAGGGGTACCCGGCAGCCCACGCCCGGGCCCTGCACGGTGGACACTGCGCAGGGAAGCCCACGCACCCGGCGCGAGGAGACGGAGGCAGAACGTTCCCTCCGCCAACCCCGCTGGCTGGGCATATCAAGCGCAGTGTGCATCGTGCTTGCATCCACCCTGTTCTGGGTGGGTGGTCAGATGCGTTGGGGATCGTCCTGGGGGCTGCTGGCCGGTGGCGCGGCCATGGCCGGGGTCGCAGTGGCGCTGCGGCGGCAGAGAACGCGCCCGCTGCCGCCGCCGGCGCAGGTGGTAAGGATCGAGGGTGTCCTGTCCGGCCCGGTACTGCAGGGCAATGGTCAGATCGATGGTGACGTGCCACGGGTCTTCGTCGATACCGTCGAAGTGCACGTCCCTCGCCACTGGTGCGAACCCGGCGTGCTGCCCTTTGGTCGCACCGTCACCGCCGACGTGCGCGAGGAGGATCGTGCACTGCTGGCGGTGTCACCCGGCCCGTCCCGGGTCAAGGAGGCGCTGCGTCACCCTCGTCTTCCCTGGGCTAGGCACCTGCTGTGGCTGACTGTGGCGGTCATCGTCACGCTGTGGTCCCTGGGCAACGGCGAAGGCGTCATTGAAGACCTGCGTGCCTCGGCGGATGCACTGCGGCCGTCACGCGTCCGGACCGATGCAGTGCCCTCTGATCTGCTATCCGATCCCCCCAGGCGCGGTGACAAGGTGCAGCTGACCGGCCTGGCCACCTGTGGCGTGCAGCGGTCCTGGGCAGGAGACAGAGAGGCACCTGCGATCCTCGACTGCGGGCAACGGGTCTGGACAACATCCCCCGTTGCGCCACCGCCGGCCGCGCTGCCGCCCGCCATCGCGGCCCTTGGCGATGAGTCCCTGTTGAAGGTTCGTGTATCACTGCACGCACCTGACGCCCTGTTTCTGAGCGCACGGCAGGATGCCAGGCATGCCGTGCTGGGGAGCCGTCAGCTGGTGGATGGACTGGAGCTGGCATGCCAGGCGGGCCTGCCGGACTGTGGATACTTCCGCGAGCGCGTGATGGAACTGCTGGCGACGCCGGTTGCACGGCGCAGCGCAGCACTTCCTGACGAGGCGGTCCCGCCGGGAGATGGCTGGAGGGGGTTTGCAGCGTCCATGCAACGAATCGACGCTTCAGGCGACGCGGCCCTGCACCTGACCACGCCCGACATGGCTGCCCTGCACGCACTGCAGCGCGCCGTCAGCCGCAGTATTGCCAGGCAGCAGCTGGCTGAACTCACCCATGCCTATCGCGATGCCCCGCCCGGGGTGATCCTGCGGGAGCACCGGCCCCGCCCGACCCTTGCTGGGGCTGCCGCCAGCGATCCCTGGCAGGCGCTGGGCCTGACAAGCGACCGGCTGGTACACCCGCAGCCTTTCGACATGGCAGGCTGGGTCGTCAACGCTTCGCAGCAAGGCCACGCATTGCATGTGGACATCGACACAGCCTCGGGATCATCCCCACTTGCCAGCGCCTTGGTACGCAGCACGTGGCGGCTGCTGGCGGTGCTGTTGCTGCTCGTCCAGTTGCGCATCCTGATGCGATGTGGGCTCCGGGCAGAGCAGCAGCGTCGCGCATTGGCCAGCCACATGCGCGACGACTGACACATCGCGATAGCCAGCAGAAGGATCAACCACTCCTCGGGTCCCGCTCTGAATGGTTCACTGCATCCCACGCCGGTGTCTCACATCCTGAGACGTGGATGTGGTGCCATGTGACGCCTCGCAATCCGTACTGGCTCCATCTTCCATGGCCTACGAACTCGCCAAGCGCACCGCCGACGCCGAGCAGAAGCTCGCCACCCGCGACGGCCTGCCCGCCCGCGATGGCGCCCTGCTCAGTGCGCGGCTGCAGCGCCGCTACCAGGACCGCATCACCGGCAGCTTTGCCATTCCGGGCCGCGAAGGCCGCTACGCGCCCCTTCCCGATTCAGTGCCGCCGGCCCTGGCCGCCGCGCTGAAGGCCCGTGGCATCGAGCAGCTCTACAGCCACCAGGCTGAAGCGTGGGAGGCCAGCCAGCGCGGCGAACACGTGGCCATCGTCACCCCCACCGCCAGCGGCAAGTCGCTGTGCTACACCCTGCCAGTGGTCAGCGCGGCCATGCAGGACAAGGCCAAGGCGCTGTACCTGTTCCCGACCAAGGCGCTGGCCCAGGACCAGGTGGCCGAACTGCTGGAACTCAACCGCGCCGGCGACCTGGGGGTGAAGGCCTTCACCTTCGATGGCGACACCCCTGGCGATGCGCGGCAGGCGATCCGCCTGCATGGCGACATCGTGGTGTCCAACCCGGACATGCTGCACCAGGCGATCCTGCCGCATCACACCAAGTGGGCGCAGTTCTTCGAGAACCTGCGCTACATCGTCATCGACGAAGTGCATACCTACCGCGGCGTGTTCGGCAGCCATGTCACCAACGTGCTGCGCCGGCTCAAGCGCATCTGTGCGTTCTACGGCGTGCAACCGCAGTTCATCCTGTGCTCGGCCACCATCGGCAACCCGCAGGCGCATGCCGAGGCGCTGATCGAGGCCCCGGCGACTGCCATTACTGAATCCGGTGCGCCCAGCGGGCCGAAACAGGTGCTGTTGTGGAATCCGCCGGTGATCAACCCCGACCTCGGCCTGCGCGCCTCGGCGCGCTCGCAGAGCAACCGGATCGCGCGCATCGCGATCAAGTCCGGGCTGAAGACGCTGGTGTTCGCACAGACCCGGTTGATGGTGGAAGTGCTGACCAAGTACCTGAAGGACATCTTCGACCACGACCCGCGCAAGCCGCCACGCATCCGTGCCTACCGCGGCGGCTACCTGCCCACCGAGCGCCGTGAGACCGAACGGGCGATGCGCGCCGGCAACATCGACGGCATCGTCAGCACCTCGGCGCTGGAACTGGGCGTGGATATCGGCAGTCTGGACGTGGTCATCCTCAATGGCTACCCCGGCAGCGTGGCCGCCACCTGGCAGCGCTTCGGCCGCGCGGGCCGCCGCCAGCAGCCCGCGCTGGGCGTGATGGTGGCCAGCTCGCAGCCGCTGGACCAGTACGTGGTGCGGCATCCGGATTTCTTTGCCGAGGCCTCGCCCGAACATGCGCGCATCGCGCCGGACCAGCCGTTGATCCTGTTCGACCACATCCGCTGCGCGGCCTTTGAATTGCCGTTCCGGGTCGGCGATGGCTTCGGCCCGATCGATCCGGAAGTGTTCCTGGAAGCGCTGGCCGAAACCGAAGTCATCCATCGCGAAGGCGAGCGCTGGGAATGGATCGCCGACAGCTATCCGGCCAATGCGGTCAGCCTGCGTGCCGTGGCCGACGGCAACTTCGTGGTGGTCGACCGCAGCGATGGCCGCCAGCAGATCATCGCCGAAGTGGATTACTCCGCCGCGGCGCTCACCCTGTACGAAGGCGCCATCCACATGGTGCAGTCCACCCCGTACCAGGTGGAAACGCTGGACTGGGACGGGCGCAAGGCCTACGTCACCCGCACGCATGTGGACTACTACACCGACAGCATCGACTTCACCAAGCTCAAGGTGCTGGACCGCTTCGATGGAGGCGTGGCCGGCCGTGGCGATTCGCACCACGGCGAAGTGCACGTAGTGCGCCGCGTGGCCGGCTACAAGAAGATCCGCTACTACACGCACGAGAACATCGGCTACGGCCCGGTGAACCTGCCCGACCAGGAACTGCATACCACTGCGGTGTGGTGGCAGCTGCCACAGGCGCTGCTGCTGCGCGCCTTCGCCAGCAAGCAGGATGCGCTGGATGGATTCCTCGGCGCGGCCTATGCGCTGCACATCGTCGCCACCGTGGCGGTGATGGCCGATGCGCGCGACCTGCAGAAGTCGGTGGGCAACGGCGATGGTTCCTGGTTCGCAATCGCCGACCAGAGCGGCCGTGGCCAGCTGCGCGGCAGCGAGGGTGATCCTGGCGTTGTCGAGCTGTTGCAGGAGTTCGTGCCCACCGTGTACCTGTACGACAACTTCCCTGGTGGCGTCGGCCTCAGCGAGCCGTTGTGGCAGCGCCAGGCCGAGCTGGTGCAGCGCGCGCGCGAACTGGTCCAGCGCTGCGACTGCAAGGCCGGCTGCCCGGCCTGTGTCGGCCCGGTGCTGGCCGCACAGGAGGACGATGAGACCTCGCCGCGGGCGCTGGCGCTGCGCGTGCTGGACCTGTTCGATGCCGAAGCCTGCCAGTACGTGCGCGACGTGGTGGTGACCACGCGCGAGCCGATGGAGTTGCTGGCACCGTGAGCCTGAGCCTGGACAAGCTGCGCCTGCTGCGCAGGCAGGCCGGCGACCCGAAGGCGAGTACACTGGCCGCGCCGGACGTGCCCCCTGCGCCACCGGCATCCGTGGCCGCCAACGATGCGCGGCAACCACCGGCCGAGCGTTCGGTGTTCGCCTGGGTCGAACAGGAGATCCGCCACAAGCCGACCGGCGCTGCGGCCTCCGTACCGGCACCCGCACCGCTGCGTCGGCCGGAGGTGGGCAGCCTGCATCGCCTGCTTGGCCTGCGCACACGCGGCGGCCCTGCACCGGTGCATGCCCGTGCACAGGATCGGCAACTACCCGGCGAAGAAATCGCACCGGGTCTGTTCCTGATCGAATCGCTGCAGCCGCAGACGATTCCGGCGCAGCCCCTGTCGCTGGATTTCGCCCGTCGCGAAGGCCAGCACGTGGCCGCGCGCGACCTGCTGTTCTTCGATACCGAAACCACCGGCCTGGCCGGCGGCACCGGCACCCGCGCCTTCATGATCGGGGCCGCCGACTGGCATGTGTGCCCGCAACGCGGCGAAGGCCTGCGCATCCGCCAGCTGCTGATGTCCACCATGGCTGCGGAAGACGCGATGCTGGCCACCTTCGCCAGCTGGCTGCAGCCGACCACCGTGTTCTGCAGCTACAACGGCCGCAGCTACGATGCGCCACTGCTGAAGGCCCGCTACCGGCTGGCCCGGCAACGCGACCCGATCAGCGCGCTGGACCATGTCGACCTGCTCTACCCCACCCGCCGCCGTTATCGTGGCAGCTGGGAGAACTGCAAGCTGTCCACCATCGAACGCCAGCTGCTGCGCGTGGTGCGCGAGGACGATCTGCCCGGTTCTGAGGCGCCGGGCGCATGGCTGCGCTTCCTGCGTGGTGGCGATGCGGTGAACCTGCGCCGGGTGGCCGACCACAACCACCAGGACGTGGTGACGCTGGCCCTGCTGCTGCAACGGTTGGTGCACGAGGAACAGCGCGAGCGCGAGACGCTGGCGCTGGTCGGGCAGTAGGCGTTGACGCGGCCTGACGGTGGCAGCGGCGACACTGCCGCCACCATCCACGCTTGGAGCCCGACGATGCGCCTCAGTCCCCTCGCCCTGCTCGCCATCCTGCCTCTGGCCGCCTGCAGCCATGCGGGCAGCAGTACCGCGCATGAGACCACGCCGCCATCGGCGGCCGACGGTCCGCATGAGTGCCAGCCCGACAAGCTTGAAGCCTTCACTGGCAAGACCGCCGACGAGGCCACCGTGAAGCAGCTGGTCAGCGCCAGCGGCGCGCGCAATGCACGGGTGGTCAAGCCTGGCATGGCGGTGACCATGGACTTCCGCCAGGACCGCGTGACCGTGCAGGTGGATGCGCAGAACCGCATCGAACGCGCCAGCTGCGGTTGATCGTCTCAGGGTAGTGGGGGGGGGGGGGGGGGCCCCCCCCCCCCCCCCCCCCCCCCCCCCCCACCCCCCCCCCACCCCCCCCCCCCCCCCCCCCCCCCCCCCCCCCCCCCCCCCCCCCCCCCCGCCCCCCCCCCCCCCCCCCCCCCCGGCCAAAAAAAAAAAAAAACACCCCCCCAAAAAAAAACAATAAAAAAAACAGGCCGCCGCCCGAAATAAAAAAAACCCCGGGGCGGGGGGGGGGGG
>NZ_JASJSI010000007.1:62252-85999 GCF_030237085.1 Stenotrophomonas maltophilia group sp. Smal32 | reverse complement strand
GCCCGCCCGTCGACGGCAGCCCCTGTGCGACAGGGCCTGCGGTCTCCCTGCGTGGGCGTAGGGTGTCTCCCGAGGGCAGCCGGCGAGGCGATGCAGGAACGCGATGTTGCGCCGCAGAAAAAATGAATCAGCGGACGTTACATGCAATTGATCGCTGTTCGATGGGTTTCGGCGACATTTCGCAGCCTGTTATCCTCCCTGACCTGCTCGTGAATCATGGATTCCCTGCATGCTCCCCAGCCTGCCCCTGCTGCTGGCCCTGCCGTTCCTGATGGCAGCGGCTGTTGCGGCCTTCCCCCGTAGTTCGCGCTCGACTGCTGCCTGGCTGGCGGCGCTGGCGCCGTTGGGCGGGCTGGCCATCCTCGGCTGGCTGACCCCGTCCGTACTCGATGGCCAGGTGGTCCGCACCCTGGTGCCCTGGCTGCCACAGATCGGCCTGGACTTCACCCTGCGCCTGGACGGGCTGGCCTGGATGTTCGCCGGGCTGGTGCTGGGCATCGGCGCACTGGTGGTGCTGTATGCGCGCTACTACCTGAGCCAGCAGGACAACGCGCACCGCTTCTACTGCTACCTGCTGCTGTTCATGGGCGCCATGCTGGGCATGGTGCTGTCGGGCAACCTGCTGTTGCTGATGATCTTCTGGGAAATGACCAGCATCAGCTCGTTCCTGCTGATCGGCTTCTGGTCGCACCGCCAGGACGCCCGCGAAGGCGCGCGCATGGCGCTGGTGATCACCGGCGGTGGCGGCCTGGCCCTGCTCGGTGGCGTGCTGCTGATCGGCCGCATCGTCGGCAGCTTCGACCTGGACGTGGTGCTGGCCGCCGGCGAGCAGATCCGCGCCAGCGCGCTGTATCCGTATGCCCTGTTCCTGGTGCTGGCCGGCATCTTCACCAAGAGCGCGCAGTTCCCGTTCCACTTCTGGCTGCCGCACGCGATGGCCGCGCCGACTCCGGTCTCGGCCTATCTGCATTCGGCCACCATGGTGAAGGCCGGCGTGTTCCTGCTGGCGCGCCTGCATCCGGCGCTGGCCGGCAGCGACCTGTTCTTCTACACGGTCAGCGGCATCGGCGCGCTGACCCTGTTGATCGGCGCCTGGAACGCGATCTTCCAGCACGACCTGAAGGGCCTGCTGGCCTATTCGACGATCTCGCACCTGGGCCTGATCACCCTGCTGTTCGGCCTGTCCACGCCGATGGCGGTGGTGGCCGGCGTGTTCCACATCCTCAACCACGCCACCTTCAAGGCCTCGCTGTTCATGGCCGCCGGCATCATCGACCACGAGACCGGCACCCGCGACATGCGCAAGCTGGGCGGCCTGCGCAAGCTGATGCCGTTCACCAGCGCGCTGGCGATCATCGCCTCGCTGGCGATGGCCGGCATTCCGCTGCTCAACGGCTTCCTGTCCAAGGAAATGCTGTTCGCCGAGGCGCTGACCGCCGGTGGCGGCCCGGGCGCGATGCGCACCGCGGTGTCGATCGCCGCGCTGCTGGCCGGCGTGTTCGGCGTGGCCTACAGCCTGCGCTTCGTGCACGACACCTTCTTCGGCCCTGGCCCGCACGACCTGGACCGCGTGCCGCACGAGCCGCCGCGCTGGATGAAGGTGCCGGTGGAACTGCTGGTGGTGATCTGCGTGGCGGTAGGCATCGCCCCGGCACTGACCGTGGCGCCGGTGCTGCATGCCGCCGCGGCGTCGATCCTCGGCAATGCCATGCCCGAGTACAGCCTGGCGGTGTGGCACGGCTTCAACCTGCCGCTGGCGATGAGCGCGATCGGCGTGGTCGGCGGCGTGGCGCTGTACTTCGGCCTGCGCAAGCTGATCAACCTGCACGGCGTGGAAACCCGCACCACCGGCCGCAACGTGTTCCATGCGCAGCTGGATGCGATTTCCGCGCTGGCCATGCGCCTGACCAACGGCATCGCCAATGGCAGCCTGCAGCGCATGCTGCTGGGACTGGTGCTGGTGGCGATCGTGGTCGCTGCCGCACCGTTCGTGGCCAACCCGGCCTCGCCGAACTGGACCGCGCCGCAGCCGATCCCGCTGCTGGGCTGGGCGCTGTGGCTGGTGATGATGGCCTGTGCAGTCGCCACCCTGCGCGTCTACAAGCAGCGCCTGCTGGCGGTGCTGCTGGTCGGCGGCGTCGGCCTGATGGTGGCACTGACCTTCGTGTTCCTGTCAGCGCCGGACCTGGCGCTGACCCAGCTGCTGGTGGAGATGGTCACCCTCGTGCTGATGCTGCTGGGCATGAACTACCTGCCCGCGCAGTCCGGGCCGGAGCGACCGCGCTGGCGCAAGCGGCGCGACGCGGTGATCGCGATCATCGCCGGCGCCGGCCTCGGCGCACTGGCCTATTCGGCGATGACCCTGCCGCCGAACACCATGGCCGGCGAACTGCTCGCCCGTGCCCTGCCCGAGGCGTACGGCCAGAACGTGGTCAACGTAATCCTGGTCGACTTCCGCGGCTTCGATACCTTCGGCGAGATCACCGTGTTCGGCATCGCCGCGCTGGTGGTGCACGCGCTGCTGCGACGCACGCGGATGGCCCCGGAGCAGATCATGCCTGGCCCGCCGATCAAGCTGCCGGTACCGGCCGATCTGGCGCAGATCATGTTCCCGCTGACGCTGACCGTGTCGATCTTCCTGTTCCTGCGCGGCCACAACGCGCCCGGTGGTGGATTCATCGCCGGCCTGGTACTGGCGGTGCCGCTGCTGATCCAGTACGTGATCCAGGGCACTGCGTCGGTGGAATCGCGCTTCGGCTTCGACTACATCCGCTGCATCGGCATGGGCCTGCTGATCGCCCTGCTCAGCGGCAGCGCCTCGATGCTGTTCGGCGTACCGTTCCTGACCAGTGGCCACCTGGACCTGCACCTGCCGCTGATCGGTGACGTGCCGCTGGCCAGCGCGATTGGTTTCGACATCGGCGTCTACCTGGTGGTGTTCGGCGGCGCCATGCTGATGCTGTCGATGATGGGCACGATCAAGCCCTCGCGTACCCGTACCGCCCGCAAGGGTGAGATCGACCTGCAACGCCGTTCGGCCCGCACCGGGGAGATGCACTGATGGAACTGGCCCTGGCTACCGCGATCGGCGTGCTGACCGCCATCGGCATCTACCTGCTGCTGCGTGCGCGCAGCTTCGATGTGATCCTCGGCATGACCTTCCTGTCCTACGCCACCAACCTGCTGATCTTTGCCGGTGGCCGCGTGGTGCTGGGCAAGGCGCCGGTGCTGCAGGAAGGCGTGGACAGCCACCTCGGCAACTACACCGACCCGCTGCCGCAGGCGCTGGTGCTGACCGCGATCGTGATCGCGTTTGCGATGACCGCGGTGAGCATCGTGCTGGCCATGCGCAGCCGCAGCGACAACCACAGCGACCACGTGGACGCCCACGAGCCCGACGACGACCTGCAGGATGAGAGCGTGCCGCCGCGCCAGGGCGAGGACCGCGCATGAACCATCTGGTGATCCTGCCGATCCTGATTCCGCTGCTGGGTGCTGCGCTGTCGCTGTTCGTCGAACACCGTCGCTACGGCCCCAGGGTGCAGCGCGCGGTGGCCTGGACTGCGCTGTCGGCGCTGGCGCTGGCGGTGGGCCTGCTGTTTGCCAGCACGGCCAGCGGTGACATCAACGTCTACCTGCTGGGTGACTGGCCGTCGCGGCTGGGCATCGCGCTGGTGGCCGACCGGCTGTCGGCGTGGATGCTGCTGACCACCCTGCTGCTGGCCATTCCCTGCCTGCTGCATGCCTGCTCAGGCTGGGACCGCCGCGCGCCGCACTTCCATGCGCTGTTCCAGTTCCAGCTGGTGGGCCTCAATGGCGCGTTCCTCACCGGCGATATCTTCAACCTGTTCGTGTTCTTCGAGGTGATGCTGATCGCCTCCTACGGCCTGCTGCTCAGCGGTGGCCGCGGCCTGCGCATGCGCATCGGCCTGCACTACGTGGTGTTCAACGTCACCGCCTCGACCCTGTTCCTGATCGCGCTGGGCCTGCTGTACGCCTCGCTGGGCTCGCTGAACATGGCCGAGCTGTCGCAGCGCATCGCCGAGGTGCCGCCGGCGCAGCTGACCCTGGTGAAGGCGACGATGGGCCTGTTGCTGCTGGTGTTCTGCGCCAAGGCTGCGCTGATGCCGCTGTACCTGTGGCTGCCGGAAGCCTATTCGCGCGCACCGGCGGCGGTGGCCGCGCTGTTCGCGATCATGACCAAGGTCGGCCTGTACTCGGTGCTGCGCATCCAGATGCTGTGGTTCGGCGATGACGCGGGCGCGATGGCCGGCTACGGCCGCGACTGGCTGCTGTGGGCCGGCGTGGCAACGCTGGTGCTCGGCGGCCTCGGTGCCTTGGCTGCGACCCGCCTGCGCGTGCTGATCTCGTACCTGGTGATCGTCTCGGCGGCCACGCTGTTCATCGCCTTCTCGGTCGGCACCCCGCAGGTGCTGTCAGCCGGCCTGTATTACCTGCCGCACAGCAGCTTCGTGGCCGCTGCGCTGTTCCTCATTGCCGATCTGATCCGCCGCCGCCGTGGTGGCGCCAGCGATCGCAAGGAGGTGGTGGCACCGATGCCGGGCAAGGAAACGCCGGCGGTGCTGTTCCTGATCGGTGCGGTATCGGTGGCCGGCCTGCCGCCGCTCTCCGGCTTCCTGGCCAAGGCCGCGCTGCTGGCCGGCATGCCGGCGCAGTACACCGGCCCGGTCTGGACCGCGGTGCTGGTCAGCAGCCTGCTGGTGATCATGGGCCTGACCCGCGGCGGTATCCGCCTGTTCTGGCGCGTGCCGCCGGTCGATCCGGAGGCACCGAAGCCGCGCAAGGCACGCCTGCGCCGGGTCGAGTTGTACGCCGCCTGCATCCTGCTGGGCTACGGCATCGGCATGACCCTGGCCGCCGCCCCGCTGATGCGCTACACCGACGCCACCGCTGCACAGCTGCTGCACCCCAGCGAGTACGTGCAGCAGCTGCGCGCGACCACGCCGGAGATCCGCCAGCCATGACCGCCCAGCGCTCCCTGTTCCGCCGCGTCATTCCCTCGCCGATGCTCAGCATCATGGTGGTGGCGTTCTGGCTGCTGATGTCCGACAGCTTCACCCTCGGCCAGATCGTGCTGGGGCTGATATTGGGCGTGGTGGTGCCGCTGTTCGCCGCACGCCTGGACCGCGAGTTCGCCCGCATCGGCACGCTGCGCCCGCTGCCCAAACTGCTGTGCGTGACCCTGTGGGACATCCTGATGTCCAACATCCGCGTCGCCCTGCAGGTGCTCGGCCCGGAGAAGAACATCCATCCGGGCTTCATCTGGCTGCCGCTGGACATCGCCAACATCCACGGCATCGCCGCGCTGACCAGCATGATCACGCTGACCCCGGGCACGGTCTCGGCCGCGCTCAGTGACGACCGCAAGTTCCTGCTGGTGCATGTGCTGCACCTGGAGGACCCACAGGACCTGATCGATACGATCAAGCGCCGTTACGAGGCGCCGTTGATGGAGATCTTCCCATGACCGGTTTTGAAGTCATCCAGACCACCCTGGTGGTGTGCATGCACGTGGTCGGCCTGGCCATGCTGCTGGCCACCTGGCGCCTGCTGCGCGGGCCGACCGTGCCCGACCGCATCCTCGCGCTGGACACCCTGTCGGTGACCGCGATCGCCGAGCTGATGCTGTTCGGCATGTACCTCAACTCGCCGATCTACTTCGAGGCGGCGCTGATCATCGCCATGCTCGGCTTCGGCAGCACCGTGGTGCTGAGCAAGTTCGTGCTGCGCCGGGACATTGTCGAATGATCACCTTCATCCAGATCGCCCTGTCGGTGCTGCTGCTGTTCGGCTGCTTCTTCATCCTGGTCGGCGCACTGGGGCTGGTGAAACTGTCGACGTTCTTCAAGCGCCTGCATGCGCCCACCAAGGCCAGCACGCTGGGCGTGGGCTGCGTGCTGGTGTGTTCGGTCTGCTACCACATCTTCCTCGGCCAGGACCCGCAGCCGCGCGAGCTGCTGATCACCGTGTTCCTGTTCATCACCGCGCCGATCAGCGCACACATGATGGCCAAGGCCGCGCTGTCGCTGCTGATGGAAACCCGCCCCAGCCTGCCCGGCAACGAGCCGGCTGCTGAAGAGCAGCTGCCGCCGCCGGAACCGGTGCGCGAGGAAGAAGGTTCACAGAGCCGGTAAATCCGGTAGAGGCCGACCTTGGTCGGCGCAGTGTTTTGGCGAGTGCCAACCAAGGTTGGCACCCACCGGATGATCGGTGGTAGGTGCCGACCTTGGTCGGCACGGCACCAACCGCATCCACGCATGGCGTGGATCTACATGGCCGGGGCGCCCACCAGCAGCAGCTCCAGCACGAACCAGCCGACGAAGGCGACCAGCAGGATTGCGCCTTCGCCGCGGCTGACCTTCAGGTCACCGCGCAGCATCGGGTACAGCACCAGCGCGAACGCAAGCAACGCGGGTAGTTCCAGGCGTACGAACGAAGCCGGCAGTGCGAGCGGCTGCAACACCGCCATCGCGCCGATCACCAGCAGCAGGTTGACAGCGCTGGAACCCAGTACGTGGCCCAGCACCATGTCGCCATGCCCGCGGCGCGCGGCGGCGATGGCGGTGGCCACTTCCGGCAGCGCGGTGCCGATCGCCACCGGCAGCAGGCCGACCAGCAGCGGCGTCCAGCCCAGCGCAGCACCGAAGTCGGCGGCAGCCCCCACCACCAGGCGCGCACCCCAGTACAGCGCCAGCGCCGCGATCAACACCCTCAACACGTTCAACGGCAGGCTGGTGCGGCTCAGCGCGGACTCGGCGATGACCGCCTGCACCTCGGCGTTCTCGCTGCGACCACGGCGCAGCAGCACGACCTGCATGACGATGAAGCCGGCCACCAGCACGCCACCTTCCCAACGCGCCAGGCGGCCATCCAGGCCGAACAGGATCAGCAGCATGCCGGCCGCCAGCAGCGACCACCACAGCACCGTCTGCAGGCGTGCGCGCAGCAGCAGCGGCGCGGCAAGCGCCGCCATGGCCAGGGTCAGGCCGAGGTTGGCGATGCTGCTGCCCACCGCATTGCCCAGCGCCAGTTCCGGCTGGCCCACCGCCAGTGCCCGCGCGTTGACCGCCAGTTCCGGCAACGAGGTGGCTACCCCGAGCAGCAGCAGGCCCGCAGTGAAGGGCGTGGCCCCGAAGCGTTGGGCCAGGCCGGACACGGCCTTGACGATGGAGTCCCCGCCCAGCGCCAGCAGCAGCAGGCCAAGCAGGAACCAGGCAATGGCAATGGCGATCATCGAGCACTCCCCCAGCGGTCGTGGCGCGATTCTACGCTGGGCCCGCGCGCAGGGCTGGGCCGTGGATCAAGGATCAGCCGCAGCCTTCCGCATAATCGACCTGGGGGGTCTTCCCGACCCGCCAGGTACCCACCCGGCCATCGGCACCGAGCGCGAAGTCGATCACCGCCCCGCCCTCCTGCGCCGGGCGAACGCGCAGGTGCTGGGCCTTCTCGTCGTACTTGTCAGGGCCGACATCGGCCCGCTCCGGGTACAGCACCTGCAGCTCACCCAGGGTCATGCCGACCTTGCCGCCGCCTGGTGCGGTGATGGCGGCGCTGCGCACGTCGTAGCGCACCAGCTTGCGGCCTTCGATCATCAGGCGCGGGTCCTCGGCATCCTGCGGACGCAGGAAGTAGCAGCCGTCGTTGCTGTCGTCGGCCGGCAATGGCTTGCCGGCAGCGTCGGTACCCAGCCCTTGCAGCGGCGTGTCGAAGCCACTGCGGACCTCGGCGATGCCGGCGCCCAGCTTCACGCCGGCGTAGCCATCCAGCCGCGCAGGGCTGTCGGTGCGGGGATCGGCCGGCGACCGGGTCGCCAGATCGGCATCGGCTGTGGCAGCAGCCGGCGTAGCGCCCTTGGCCGGAGCATCAGCAGGTGTCTCAGGCGTGCGGTTGCAAGCGGCAAGTGACAGCAACAACAGACCGGCAATCGGAAGGTGCTTCATCGGTGCGGTTCCCTGGCACGAAGGTAGCTGCACGCTAGCGCAGCACACGTGCAGATGCTGCATTGTCATCGCGGTTTCATCGCCTTCGTTCAGGCTTGGCGAGCACCGACCTGGCCGTCCCTTCCATGCAACCGCGCAAGACCGATCTCGCCCGAACCGCGCTGCAGGCCCACCGCGCGCCGCTGGACATGCGCCAGCGCCGGCTGCTGATCCTGTGCGACGGTCAGCGCGGCATCGCCGAACTGACCAGCCTGCTCGGCCCGGAGGCGCCGGCGATGGTCATCCAGCTGGTGCAGGCGGGTTATCTAAGCACCGGGCTGGCCACGACGACGCCCACGCCCTCCTCCAGAGCGGTCATCCCCCCCGAACCGGTTGCTGCAGCACCGGCACCCGCTGCAGCGCCTTCCATACCGGTCGAACGTCGCCGTTCGCTGGTGGCGGCGCGCATCTACGTGCTGGGCATCCTGGAGATGCAGCGGCATCCGCAGGCAGCGGCGCTGTTCCGCGACCTGCAGCAGGCGCGTGCGGAGGATGAGGTGCTGCAGCGGCTGCAGTCGGCGATGCAGCTGCTGCCCGCGCTGACTTCGGATGGCTATTGCCAGCGCGTGCGCCAACGCCTGCTGGAGGCGTTGCCGCTGGAGCATTGCGGCGCCTTCGCCGAGGTGGCGTAAGCGCAGGTTCCTGCCCATCCGGGCCGACCAGCGGTCGACCCCGACCGAAGGCCGCGTTCGGTAGATCCACGCCACGCGTGGATGCGGCCAGGATCCGTGCCAACCAACGGTCGGCACCTACCCACCTAGCGGGACGACCGGAAATTGTTGCGCAGGCCGTTCCAGCACTGCTGGTAATCGCCCTGGCGATGGCCGGCGGCCAGCGCCTGCGCGGTCGGGCGGATCACCCCGCGGGTCTCGAACATGAAGGCCATCGTGTCCTTGATCACATCGGCCTTGGACAGGTCGGCATTGGACGCCTTGTCGAAGGTCGGTGCATCCGGACCGTGGCCGCTCATGCAGTTGTGCAGCGACGCGCCGCCCGGCACGAAGCCTTCGGCTTTGGCGTCGTAGGCACCGTGCACCAAGCCCATGAACTCGCTGGCGATGTTGCGGTGGAACCACGGCGGGCGGAACGTGTTCTGCGCCACCAGCCAGCGCGGCGGGAAGATCGCGAAGTCCATGTTGCTGGTGCCCGGCGTGTCGCTGGGCGAATGCAGCACCAGGAAGATCGACGGGTCCGGGTGGTCGTAGCTGATCGAGCCGATGGTGTTGAAGCGACGCAGGTCGTAGCGGTACGGCGCGTAATTGCCGTGCCAGGCCACCACGTCCAGCGGCGAATGGTCGATCGGCGCACGCCACAGGCGGCCTTCGAACTTGGCGATCAGTTCGAAATCGCCATCCACATCCTCGAACGCCGCATGCGGGGTCTCGAAGTCGCGCGGATTGGCCAGGCCGTTGGAGCCGATCGGGCCCAGGTCGGGCAGCTTCAGCAGCGCGCCGTAGTTCTCGCAGATGTAGCCACGGCCAGGGCCATCGGGCAGCTCCACGCGGAAGCGCACGCCACGCGGAATCACCGCGATCTGCTGCGGTTCGATCTCGATCACGCCCAGCTCGGTCAGCAGGCGCAGCGCGCCCAGCTGCGGCACGATCAGCAGCTCGCCATCGGCGTTGTAAAAGTAGCGGCCGACCATGTCGCGGTTGGCGGCGTAGAGGTGGATGCCAACACCCGCGTGTGCATCGGGCGAGCCGTTGCCGCCCATCGTGTACAGGCCCTCGACGAAGTCGGTCGGCAGTTCCGGCAGCGGCAGCGGGCTCCAGCGCAGCTGGTTCGGCGAGGCCGGCTGTGCGCCGAAATCACACTGCAGCTGCGACTGCGCGAACGGGGTGAACTCGCCATGGGTCACCGCCGGGCGGATCCGGTACAGCCAGCTGCGGCGGTTGCTGCCGCGCGGCGCGGTGAAGGCGGTGCCGGTCAGCTGTTCGGCGTACAGGCCGTGGGCCACCTTCTGCGGTGAGTTCTGCCCGACCGGCAGCGCGCCGGCAACGGCCTCGGTGGCGAATTCGTTGCCGAAGCCGGACTGGTAGCCGCGGGCGGTGATGGCGCTGGACATGGGGGCTCCTGGATACGGCAAAACCGGAACGGAAAGCAGCCGAGCATGGCTCGGCTCTACAGATGGACAGGCGCCGGGACTGGCCCGGCGCTGCTGATGACCTTACAGCACGCCGCGGCGGATCTGGTCGCGCTCGATGCTCTCGAACAGCGCGGTGAAGTTGCCTTCGCCGAAGCCTTCATTGCCCTTGCGCTGGATGATCTCGAAGAAGATCGGGCCGATGCAGTTCTGGGTGAAGATCTGCAGCAGCTTGCGCTGGTGGGTTTCCGGATCGGCATCGATCAGGATCTTGTTCTTCGCCAGGCGCGGCACGTCTTCACCGTGGTTCGGCACGCGCTGGTCGATCACGTCGAAGTAGGTCTCCGGCGTGTCGAGGAAATCCACGCCCTGCGCGCGCATGGCTTCGACGGTCTCGTAGATGTTGTCGGTGAAGCAGGCGATGTGCTGGATGCCCTCGCCCTTGTACGCATCCAGGTACTCGTTGATCTGGCTCTTCGGGTCCGACGATTCGTTCAGCGGGATGCGCACGATGCCGTCCGGCGCGGTCATCGCCTTGGACACCAGGCCGGTCTTCAGGCCCTTGATGTCGAAGTAGCGGATCTCGCGGAAGTTGAACAGGCGCTCGTAGTAATCCGACCACTGCTGCATGTTGCCGAAGTACAGGTTGTGGGTCAGGTGGTCGATGAAGGTCAGGCCGAAGCCCACCGGGTGCAGGTCGGCACCGGCGATCGGCTCGTAGTCGCCGTCGTAGATGCTGCCGGCCGCACCGTAGCGGTCGACCAGGTACAGCATGCAATCGCCGATGCCCTTGATGACCGGGGCGCTGACCGCCTTGCTGTCCGGCTTGAAGGCGATGGCTTCGGCGCCGTTGCCCAGCGCGGTCTGGTAGACCTCCTGGCCCGGCTTCTTGAAGCGGATGGCGAAGCCGCAGGCGCATGGACCGTGCTTCTCGGCGAAGTCGGCGGCGAACGAATCGGGGTCTTCATTGACCAGGAAGTTGACGTCGCCCTGGCGATAGACGGTAATCGGACGCTGCTTGTGCTTGAGCACCGCGCTGAAGCCCATCTTCCGGAAGTAGTCGTGCAGCTCCTGGCCACGGCCGGCCGGGGCGGCGAATTCGACGAACTCGAAACCGTCGATGCCCATCGGGTTCTCGAAGGTGGTGACCTGCATGCCGGGGTTGGGGTGCGAGGCGGTCGGGACTGCGGTATTCATGGCGTGGCTCCGAATCGGTACCGCATCGGTACAAACCAGGTGCGGGCAGGTAGGGACCCGGCGAGAATGCAGGGTCTGGACCTACCCCTTATAGTTACACTTGAAACCACCAGCAAGGTGCACCGCAACATGAGCCCCGCCGATCCTGCCTCGACCCGCCTGCGTGCCTCGCACGTCCTGCTCGACCTGGAACAGTTCCTGCCGTACCGGCTGAGCGTGCTGTCCAACCGGGTCAGCGGCAACATCGCCAAGCTGTACGGTGATCGTTACGGTCTGGCGATTCCCGAATGGCGGGTCATCACCATCCTGGCGCTGTACCCCGGCTCCTCGGCCAGCGAGGTCTCCGACCGCACGGCGATGGACAAGGTGGCGGTCAGCCGCGCCGTGGCCCGCCTGCTGGAGCGCGGCTTCATCAAGCGCGAGACCCACGGCGACGATCGCCGCCGCTCGGTGCTGGCGCTGTCGGCGGCTGGCTTCGAGGTGTACGAGACCATCGCACCGATGGTGATCGAGATCACCCGCAAGCTGATGTCGGTGCTGAGCGAGGAGGAGGAGCAGCTGCTGGAGAAGCTGATCCTGCGCCTGGCCGGTGATGGCCTGGAGCGGATGGGCGAAGGGGTGTAACCACGCCGAGCGCGGCGATTGGTAGATCCGCGCCCTGCATGGATGGCGACACGCCGGCGCGGCTTCGGTGGGGGCAGAGCCCTTTCCTACGGAAAGGAATCCGACCCCTGGGCGTGGGGTCAGCTCAGATGCTTGCGCCGTGCGTGGATCCACGGCACGGCCAGCGCCGCAATGGCGCCACCGGCGAAGCCGAGCGAGGCGGCAACCGTGGCCGCTTCGACCGCCCCTGGCAGCGCCAGCGCGGCAGCTACGAGCAGCAGCGACGGCAGGCCCACGAAGGTGCCCAGGAAGAAGTGCCAGCGCGGCGACCAGGTGTTGAGCTGCAGCAGGCTGACCGGCTGCCAGGCTTCGGAGGCGGCGTCCTCGGCGATCTTCGCCACCGCCTTGGCCAGGTCCACTTCCGGCAGCGCGCGCCCCAGGCGAGCGGTCGCCAGCAGTTCGGCCACGGCCTCCACCGGCGGGAAGCTGGACGGCCACGCCACCGGCGCCGGCACGCCATAGGCGGTCAGCAGCGGCACGCTCAGCCACGGCGCCACCAGCGGACGCATGCGGCGGCGGCCCTGCACGCACCAGATCTGCGGCTGGCCGTGCGCGGTGACGCTGTACAGCGCCAGTTCGTTGGCCGGCGGATAGCCGAGCATGGTCACCCGTGCCGCCAGGCTGTCCTGGCCCATCGCACGCAGGAAACCCGGGCGGCTGCGCCCTTCCTGCATCCACGCCAGGCCGAGTGCACCCACCAGATAGGCCTCGGCCACGTCCTTGCTGCCGGCGGTGGCGCGCTCGTCACTGGCCAGGTACCAGGCCAGCGATTTCGGTTCGGACACATCGTCCAGGCCCCAACGGCTGTCGTCCCCCAGCACATGGCGCACTGGCAGGCGCGCGGGCGCGGTTTCGCCACGCTCGCCTGGCTGCAGGAACGGCAGCACGCCCTGGATGAAGGTGGACAGTTCGATCGCACGCACGCCATGGCCCTGCCATTCCGGCGGCAGCAACCCGGCCAGCTGGCCGTCGGCGGCCAATGCATCGAGCCGTGATTTCTGCTCGACCAGTTTCTGCACCGCGCCCTTCAGCACCACGTTGTCGGGCAGCGCGATCTGCGGCAGGCGGTGGCGTGGCGGCGCCAGTTCAACACTGTCCTCGCCGGTACCGGCGTCATCCAGCAGCGCCTCCTGCGGCGGCAGGGTGGTCACGCCCTCGCCTGCTTCGCCTTCGACCAGAGTGCTGGCAGGTTCGGGCAGTCGTTCGGCGTGGTCGCTGTGCATGGGCGTTCCGGTAGGTTGCATCGACGGGGCGTCGACTGAGGTCCTTGCCGGTAACGGCGTACGTGCGGTGAAGTTGAGACGCCGATTCAGAGAGTGTGACGGCGCGCGCAGTAGATCCGCGCGGGGCGTGGATGTGCCTCAGTGCCGACCAACGGTCGGCACCCACCGGGTTGGTGACCAGCAGATGGCACCCACCAGAGCATGCCGGCCAGCGACCGGCGCTACCCTATTCCGGTTTGTCAGGTGCCCACTGCTTGAGGAATGCGGTCACGCGCGCGGGCTGGAAGGCTTCGCCCTTGCGCAGCTCGCCGGTGGCCTGCGACACCAGCAGTCCGCCATCGGCATCGAGCACCAGCAGGTACGGGTAGTCGCGTTCCATCATCGGGAACTGGGCGAAGAAAGCGGTATTGGGTTGTTCGTCGCTGGCGTTGACCTTCACCCACACGTAGTGGGCATCGCGGAAGCGGCGCAGGTCGCCGTTGCCTTCCACGATCTCATCCAGCGCATGGCAGCGGTCGCAGGCGGCATTGCCGACCTCCAGCAGGATGCGCTTCTTGCCGCGCTGGGCTTCCACCTTGGCGGTGGCCAGGTCATCGGCGGGGTCGCGGGCCGGGTCGAACTGCGCGCCGAGCCCGGCGATGGCGGCGATGTCCGCCGCCACCGGGGTGTTGCCCGAGGCCACCGGTTCGCTGGGGTCAGCGACCGGTGGCTCGGTGGGTCGGGTATCCAGGGGCTGCGTGGGCTCGGCGGCGGCAGGCGGTTGCGGTTGGGAACAGGCGCCGATCAGCGCCGCACAGACCACCACCACTGCTCCACCGAGCTTCATGCGCATGCCTTCTACCCTCTCATCGTTACTTGACGCCGTGCATCAGCTTGTTGATCAGCGGGGCGATCAGGAACAGCACCACGCCGGAGCCGATCAGGGCCCAGAACCCGAAGGTATACCCCTTCAGGGCCGACTCGACCGTCATGCCGCCTTCACCACTGACCACGCCGGCGAAGATGCCCGACAGGTTGTTGCCGATGCCGGTGGACAGGAACCAGCCGCCCATGCCGAAGCCGACCAGGCGTACCGGGGCCAGCTTGGTCACCATCGACAGGCCGATCGGCGACAGGCACAGCTCACCGACCGACTGGATGACGTAGACCATGAACAGGGTCCAGAACGGGATCTTGCCGTCCACGACCATCTGCGACAGGGCGAACATCAGCAGCGCGAAGGCGGCGCCGTTGAACAGCAGGCCCAGGCCGAACTTGCGCGGGATGGACGGATTGGCGCGGCCCATGGCCACCCATATCCAGGCGATGATCGGCGCCAGGGTGATGATGGCCACCGAGTTGACCGACTGGAACCACGCGGTCGGGAAGGTCCAGTCACCGAACTGGCGGTTGACGATGTTCTCGGCCAGGAAGGTGAAGGAGCTGCCGGCTTGTTCGAAGAACATCCAGAACATCACGTTGAAGGCGAAGATGATCAGCATGGCGATCACGCGGTCGCGCTGCACCTTGCCCTCGCGGATGCCCTCGATCAGCAGCACCACGGCCAGCGCGGTGAACATCGCGCCCAGGATCCAGGCCAGGGCGGTGGCGCCGGTGGCCAGCAGGAAGTAGGCGATCGGAATGGCCACCACGGCACCGATCAGCACCATGATGATGCGGCCGAAACCTTCAGCGCCGGCCGGCGGTGCGCCGATGCCCTTCAGGCCGGCACGACCGATGTAGAACCACACCAGCGAGATCAGCATGCCCACGCCCGAGGCGATGAACACGACCTTGTACGACGGCATTTCCGAGGTACCGAAGACCTTGCGGGCCAGGTACTCGGTCAGCACCGGGGCGATCATCGCGCCGATGTTGATGCCCATGTAGAAGATGGTGAAGCCGGAATCGCGGCGCTCGTCCTTCAGGCCATACAGCTTGCCGACCATGGTCGAGATGTTCGGCTTGAACATGCCGTTGCCGACGATGATCGTGGCCAGGCCGAGCTTGAAGATGTGCTCCTGCGGCAGCGAGATCATGAACAGGCCGGCGGCCATGATGACCGCGCCGGTCAGGATCGAACGCTGGTACCCCAGCACCCGGTCGGCCACGTAGCCACCGAAGATCGCCGCGGCGTACACCAGCGCCAGGTAGGCACCGTAGATGCGGCTGGCGTCGCCTTCACCGGCGGCGTTGCCGTTGTAGAACTGGGCGACGATGTACAGCACCAAGGCCCAGCGGATGCCGTAGAACGCAAAGCGCTCCCAGAACTCGGTCATGAACAGCATCCACAGCGGGCGCGGATGGCCCAGCGTGGTCTTGAAGTCCGGCAGGGCCGGCTCTGGGGTGTTCGCAGTGGCGTTTACGCTCATGCGGGTTTCCTGGTTCGGTGGATGACGAGCACGTCCGCTGTGCAGTTGGAGCAACGCGCGAGGATCACCGACTTCTGGCGTTCACGTCAAATACACGCCGTTTGAGGCAGGTGCCGGCCTGCTCGCTGAACTTGCATCTGAAACGATCCAGCCAGCGGCCGGGATCCAAGCTGAATACGGATCAGCCCTGTTCTGCCGGGGGCCCGGCCTGCAGGCTGGTGCGCACCTGGAACAGCTCGGGGAAGAAGGTCAGTTCCAGCGCCTTGGCCAGGAAGCCCACCCCGGACGAGCCGCCGGTGCCGCGCTTGAAGCCGATCACCCGCATCACCGTGCGCATGTGGCGGAAGCGCCATAGCTGGAACGCGGTCTCCAGGTCCACCAGGTCTTCGCACAGCGAATACTCGCGCCAGTAGCGGTCGGTGTCCTGGTAGATGCGTTCGAAGACCGGCTGCAGTGCGTCGTCGGCCACATGCGGCTGGGTCCAGTCATGGGCCTCGTAGACCGTCGGGACAGCATGGCCGAAGCGGGCCAGGTACTTCAGGAACTCCTCGTACAGGCTCGGCGCCTCCAGTACGGTGCGCAGCTGCGCCTGGCCCGCGGCGTCGTGCTCGAACACCTGCAGCATCTGCGCGTTCTTGTTGCCCAGCAGGAACTCGATGTAGCGGTACTGCAGCGACTGGAAGCCCGACGAAGGGCCCAGCACGTCGCGGAAGCCCATGTACTCGGACGGGGTCAGCGTTTCCAGCACCGACCACTGTTCGGTCAGCTGGCGCAGCACCTGCTTGCTGCGCGCCAGCACCTTGCGGCACTGCCAGACTTCATCGCGCTGCAGGAAGCCGATTGCGGCACGCAGCTCGTGACCCAGCAGCTTCAGCCACAGCTCCGAGGTCTGGTGCTGGATGATGAAGAGCATCTCGTCGTGGTGCGGCGGGTTGGACAGCGGCTGCTGCGCGCTGAGAAGCTGGTCCAGCCGCAGGTAGCCGCCGTACGTCAGGCGCCCCTGCAGGTCGGTGTGGATGCCGGCTTCGAGATCGCGTTGGTTGTTGTCGACGGACATGGGTGCGGCCAGATCGGGGGCGGCAAGGGTAGCGCGTTGCCGCCATGCTGGCAGCCGCCACGTCCATACCGGGGCGTCCGGTTGGCCGTGGAGCATCGGCCGATGCCGGGCCTGCGCGTGGAACCCCACATGCCGTTGTACTGGCGGTCAGCCAGAGGCGTATTCTGATGCTTTGCAGCAACGACTGAATACGTTGTTGTTATTGGCCCCCCACCCGCCGGCAGGGGTAAAACGGGGAATCGCCGTGTTGCGGCGCAGGAAGGCTATTCCGTACGCGTTCCTTAACATGGCGATTCATATCATTTGTAACTTCTCTGTCGAAGGTGCAGTACGCAATGACGGTTGCCGCTGAATTCAAGATCGAATACCTGCAGTACCTGGACGCGGACGGCAAGCTCGTCCGCGATGACCTGCCCGCGTCGCTGCGCGACCCCAAGGTCCTGGTACCGCTGTTCAAGCAGATGCTGTACGTACGCACGTTCGACAGCAAATCCATCGCGCTGCAGCGCACCGGCAAGCTCGGCACCTATGCCGCCTGCCTGGGCCATGAAGCCGCGCACGTGGGCATCGGCGCTGCGATGCAGAAGGACGATGTGTTTGCACCGTCCTACCGCGAGTACGGCGCGATGTTCATGCGTGGCGTGCGTCCGCACGACGTGCTGATGTACTGGGGCGGCGACGAGCGCGGCAACGACTACGGCGGCAATGCGGCCAAGGACTTCCCGTTCTGCGTGCCGATCTCCACCCAGTGCCTGCATGCTGCAGGCGCCGCGCTGAAGTTCAAGCTCAACAAGGAACCGCAGATCGCCGTGGCGGTGTGCGGCGACGGCGGCAGCTCCAAGACCGACTTCTACGCAGCACTGAACTCGGCCGGCGCCTACAAGCTGCCGCTGATCCTGTGCATCGTCAACAACGGCTGGGCCATCTCGGTTCCGCGTTCGGCCCAGACCGGTGCCGAGACGCTGGCGCAGAAGGGCCTGGCCGGCGGCCTGCATTGCCTGCAGGTGGACGGCAACGACCTGATCGCGGTGCTGGCAGCCATGGAGCAGGCGCGCGAACGTGCGCTGGCCGGCGACGGTGGCACCGTGCTGGAACTGATGACCTACCGCCTGTCCGACCACACCACCGCCGACGACGCGCGCCGCTACCGCGACGACGCCGAAGTGAAGGATGCCTGGCAGCGCGAGCCGATGCTGCGCCTGCGCAAGTACCTGACCGCCGCCGGCGTGTGGAGCGAAGAAGAAGAAACCGCCTGGATCGCCGAGTGCGGCACGCGCGTGGACGAGGAAGTGAACCTGTACCTCAACACCCCGGTGCAGCCGGTCGAGGCGATGTTCGACTTCCTGTATGCCGATCCGCCGCCGGACCTGCTGGCCCAGCGTGCCCAGGCGATCGCCCTGGAGAAGCGCCATGGATGAGATCAAGAACGGCGCGCCCGGCGCGCACACCAACGCCGCCGACAGCGCTGCTGTCGCGCGCGGAGAAGAGAGCATGACCACCACGCCGATCACCCTCATCGAAGCCATCACCCAGGCGCTGGCCTGGGAGCTGGAGCACGACCCGTCGGTGCTGGTGCTGGGCGAGGACGTGGGCGTCAACGGCGGCGTGTTCCGCGCCACCGCCGGCCTGCAGCAGCGCTTCGGCTCCGAGCGCATCCTCGATACCCCGCTGGATGAAACCACCATCGCCGGCCTGACCATTGGCCTGGCCGCGCAGGGCATGAAGCCGGTGGCCGAGGCCCAGTTCGACGGTTTCATGTACCCGATGGTCGACCATATCGTCTGCCACGCCGCACGCCTGCGTTACCGCACCCGTGGCCGCCTGCACTGCCCGATGGTGCTGCGCGTGCCGTGGGGCGGTGGCATCCGCGCGCCGGAACACCACAGCGAAGCCAACGAGGCGATCTTCACCAACGTGCCGGGCCTGCGCGTGGTGCTGCCGTCTTCGCCGCAGCGCGCCTACGGCCTGCTGCTGGCCGCGATCCGCGAGCCGGATCCGGTGATCTACATGGAGCCCAAGCGCATCTATCGCCAGTACAAGGAAGTGGTCGTCAACGACGGCGAAGCCTTGCCGCTGGACGTCTGCTTCGTGCTGCGCGACGGCACCGACGTGACCCTGGTGACCTGGGGCGCGCAGGTGAAGGAAGCGCTGGAAGCGGCCGACAAGCTGGCCGGCGAAGGCATCAGCGCCGAAGTCATCGACGTGGCCACGCTGCGTCCGCTGGACTTCGCCACCATCGCCGAATCGGTGGCCAAGACCGGCCGCTGCGTGATCGTGCAGGAGGCCCCGAAGACCGCGGGCTTCGGCGCCGAGATCGCCGCGCGCCTGGCCGAGGAATCGATCTACGACCTGCTGGCCCCGGTCGAACGCGTTACTGGCTACGACACCCACATTCCGCTGTTCCGCCTGGAAATGAAGTACCTGCCGAGCGTTGAGCGGATCGTGGCTGCAGCCAAGCGCGCGGTGGCGGCCGGCTGACATGCGGGCCCGCCTTCTGGGGGCTTACCGCAGCCAGTATCCCAACCCGCTCCGGTTCCACACCGGCCAGATCGTCGAAGTAGGTGTCCGTGACGAGGAATGGCCGGCGTTTGCCTGGGTACGCACCAACGATGGGCGCGCTGGATGGGCGCCCGTCGCCTGGTTGCAGCTGCTGGACGAGGGTCGCGCCGAAGCACTGTGCGACTACGACGCCCGCGAGCTGGATGTGGAAAGCGGCGAGATGGTGAAGCTTCATCACGAACACGGTGGGTGGTGGTGGTCCGAGCGCGCCAATGGCGCGACGGGCTGGCTGCCGGCCCGCGAACTGGAACTGCTGGAAGAGAACTGCAAATGAGCCAGACCAAGAACTTCAACCTGCCCGACCTGGGCGAAGGCCTGCCGGACGCGACCATCGTCGAGTGGTTCGTCAAGGAAGGCGATGTGATCAAGCTGGACGAGCCGCTGGTCTCGATGGAGACCGCCAAGGCCGTGGTGGAAGTGCCCTCGCCGTTCTCCGGCAAGGTGCTGAAGCTGTCCGGCGGTGCCGGCGACATCATCCCGACCGGCTCGGTGCTGGCCAGCTTCGAACTGGACCCGAACCTGCCGCAACGCGCCGATGGCCAGGACACCGGCCACAGCCATGGCCATGCCGCACCGGCCGCTGCACCGACGCCGCCGCCGCTTCCCGCTGCCGCCGCACCGGTGGCCGCAGAAGAAGCCAAGCCCGCCGCAGCCGAGCGTGATGACGCCGGTACCGTGGTCGGCGCGATGCAGAGCTCCAATGCCGTGCATGCCGAACAGGCGCTGGCCGTCGGTGGCGTCAAGGCCGTGCCGGCGGTGCGTGCGATGGCGCGCAAGCTGGGCGTGGACCTGAGCCGCGTGCCAGCCACCGGCACCGATGGCGCCGTGACCATGGCCGACGTCAAGCAGGCCGCCGCCAATGGCACCGCCAAGCTCGGCGCCGCCCCGGCACCGGTCGCCGCCGCCGCGTATGCCGCACCGGCCCCGGCGCAGGTGTCTGCCCCGGTGCAGAGCGAAGCCCGCACCCCGCTGTCTGCCGCTGGCAAGCCGATGCGCACCCAGCCGCCAGGCGTGGTCGCCAAGGGCCAGCCGGAACCGCTGAAGGGCGTGCGCCGCAACATGGCCCGCGTGATGGCCGACGCGCACAGCAAGGTCGTGCCGACCACGCTGAACGACGACGCCGACATCCACGCCTGGCTGCCGGGCAACGACGTCACCGCGCGCCTGGTGCGTTCGATCGTGGTGGCCGCGCAGAAGGTGCCGGCGATGAACGCCTGGTTCGATGGCGAAGCGCTGACCCGCACCCTGCACGCCCAGGTCGACATCGGCATCGCCGTGGACACCGACGACGGCCTGTTCGTGCCGGCCCTGCGCAATGCCGACATGCTCGACGCACGCGGCATCCGTGAAGGCGTCAATCGCCTGCGCGAGCAGGTCGAATCGCGTTCGATCGCCGCCTCGGAACTGAGTGGCTACACCATCTCGCTGTCAAACTTCGGCATGTTCGCCGGTCGTTACGCAACTCCGGTCGTCGTGCCGCCGTGCGTGGCCATCGTCGGTGCCGGCCGTGCCCGCCACCAGATGACCCCGGTGATGGGCGGCGTGGAAGCGCACAAGGTGATCCCGCTGTCGGTCACCTTCGACCATCGCGCGGCAACCGGCGGCGAAGCCGCACGCTTCCTGCGCGCGATGATGGACGACCTGGCGCTGGCCAGCTGATCCAGCTGATCGGTGGGTGCCAACCTTGGTTGGCACATGAGTTGGAGAAACGCCGGGCACTGCCCGGCGTTTTTTTTGTGCCCGCATCCATGCATGGCGTGGATCTACCAAATGCCTGCGATCAATCGCGAGCGACCATGCCCTCGGCGCGGCTGTAGACACGCAGGCGGTGCCCGTCAGGATCGGCACCGACGAAGGTGTAGCCAAACTCCAGCGTCACCGGCGCCTGCAGGATCTGCACGCCGAGTGCGTGCCACGCATCGTGCATCTGCTGCACGGCGTCGGGGTTGGCGACGACCATCGCCAGTTCGGCGGCACCGGCCTGCGTGGACACCGGCGGTTGCACGTCGTCGCGCTGCCACAGGCCCAGGGCAGCGCCATCGCCGAGCAGGAACAGGGCAAAGCCGGGCGACTGCTCGACCGGCGGTTTGCCGAGAATGCCGCTGTAGAAAGTGGCGCTGGCGGCGACGTCGCGCACGTACTGCAGCAGGGTGCTGGGCTTGAACATGGGGAAGCTCTGTTGTTGGGAGCGATCATGGTGGTATGGGCCTGCTGACAGATTCTGTCAGCAGATTCGACTGTCGGTGGATTCGTCTGTCGGTAGAGTCGACTGTCAGTCGACTGCTCTTCCTTCAGCGTGCTTGAAACCCCGCGCTGCGCGCGATAGTCGACTAACAGTCGACTCTACCCCGCCGCCCGCTCCCCGCTTCCCGCTGTTGCTGTGGTTATGAGCGATCCAGCCAGTCCGGTGCGATGCCCTGCGCTTTCTGCCAGCGTCGCAGCAGGGTGGCGCGTGGCACCAGGTAGTGATCCTCCAGCACGCGCACCTGACGGATGCGGTCGAGCCTGAAATGCCGGAAGTCCTCGCGACCTTCGCACCATGCCGCCAGCATCGGCACTTCATCGAAGTAACCCAGCGCGAACGGCCAGACGGTGCGCTCGGTACGCTGGCCCTGCGCGTCCTCGTAGCCGAACTTCAGGCGCTGCTGCGAACCGACAGCCTCTCGCACGGCCTGCAGACGAGCCGCGGGAACCTTGGCCGCGGCGCGCGACGGGCCCACGCGCAGGCCACTGTCACGCAGCGCTTCGCGCCGTGCTGCAGGCAACACATGGGCGATACGCGCCAGGGCATCACGGGCAGCCTCGGCCAGCGCAGGCTCGGTGCGCGCGGCGACCCAGCGCAGGCCCAGCACCAGCGCGTCGATCTCGGCCGGTGGCAGGGTCATGGGAGGCAAGGTATCGCTCGGCGCCAGCAGGTAGCCGACGCCGGCCTCGCCACGCAGGTCAGCGCCCTGCTCGCGCAGGGTCTCGATATCGCGGTACAGCGTGCGCAGGCTGATCCCCAGCGCGTCGGCGAGGGCCTGCCCGGCCACCGGACGTCGATGACGGCGCAGCAGCTGCAGCAACTGGGTCAGGCGCAGCGCACGTGACATCAGCCGACCAGCGCGCTCGATGCCACCACGTGCTCGCCCGGCTGCGGGGCCAACGCGGCCTCGACCAGCACCTTGGCGATTTCGGTAGCCGGATTGATCCGCCACGCCCGCGGCAACACCGGCCCCAGCGCGCCCAGCACCGTCAGCGCGAAACGCTCACCACGGCGCACCTCGTTGCGCTCGCCCCCGATCAACCCTGGGCGGACCAGGGTCAACGAATTGAAGCCCAGCGCGCGCAGGTCGCGCTCCAGCTCGCCCTTCACCCGGCTGTAGAAGATCGACGACTGCGGATCGGCACCGGCTGCGGAATTCAGCACATAGGCCTGCGCACCCTGCGCCTGCGCCAGGCGGGCGAACGCCAGTGGGTAGTCATGGTCGATGCGATGGAAGGCCTCGCGGCTGCCGGCCTGGGCAATGGTGCTGCCCAGCGCGCAGATGACCGCGTCCACGCGCGCCCACCCCGGTGCGGCCGGCAGCGCGTCGAAGGCCAGCACCGGGTTTTCCAGCGTCGCGCGGGTCAACGCCAGCGGGCGGCGGGTGGGTGCCACCACGGCGCTGCAGCGCGGGTCGTCCAGCAGCCGGGACAGGGTCAGCCCGCCGACAAGGCCGGTCGCCCCCAGCAACATCACGCGCATCACCACCTCCACTGCGGCATCCTGTCGCCCATCGTAGCCGTTCAAGCCATCGGCAGCCGCGCCGATATGCTGGAACCTGACCCTGCCAGCCCCAGGATTTGCTCCATGACGGACCAGCCCGACCACCGCCCTGCCCCCGGTACTGCCCTTGGGCCGCCGGCACGCGTGCGTGCGGTGGTGGACGATGGGCTGGGTGACCGCGTGGTGCTGCAGGGCGGCGGTGGCGTGGCCCTGCAGCAACTGTTCGCAGGCGCCGACGCGCCGGAACCGCTGCTGGCGGCGTTCGCCAACGGCATGGCCACCCTGCCCGGCGAGCTGGGCGACATGGGCGACCGCCTGCAGTCGGCGCAGGCCAGCGCCGACTGGCCACGCTACGGCCGCGCGATGCGGCAGCTGATCGACAAGTACATCCGCACCATCGAGCAGCATTCCCCGGACGGGCAGCCGGAAAGCCTGCGCCTGTCCGAGCAGCTGCGGCTGCTGCTGGGTGGGGCGGTGGTAGCCCTGCTGCAGCACGACCCGGACCTGCGTGAGCAGGCACAGGCGCTGGCCATGCGCCTGCGCCAGTGGCAGCCGGGCACGGCACTGGAACCGATCGAACAGGGCGTGCGCGAGCTCGGCCACCAGGTCGGCGTGCGCGCCGAGAGCTGGCAGGAGCAGCAGGCACTGCTGCTGGAACTGTTCGCGCTGCTGCTGGAGAACGTGAGCGAGCTGCTGGACGACCGCAGCTGGCTGCAGGGCCAGATCGCCGCAGTACGCCAGCTGCTGGACGGGCCGTTGGAGGCCGAGGCCGTCGAGCGAACCCGCGCCGAGCTGCGCGAAGTGATCTACAAGCAGGGCCTGCTGCGCCAGGGCATCGATGATTCAAAGGCGGCCATGCGCGGGCT
>NZ_JASJSI010000007.1:0-62152 GCF_030237085.1 Stenotrophomonas maltophilia group sp. Smal32 | reverse complement strand
AGCTGCTGGACGGGCCGTTGGAGGCCGAGGCCGTCGAGCGAACCCGCGCCGAGCTGCGCGAAGTGATCTACAAGCAGGGCCTGCTGCGCCAGGGCATCGATGATTCAAAGGCGGCCATGCGCGGGCTGATGGGCGAGTTCATCGAGCGCATGGATGGCATGGCCACCAGCACCGGTGAGTACCACGACCGCATCGGCAGTTACGCGCTGCAGCTGCGCGAGGCGCGCAGCATCGCCGACCTCAACCAGCTGCTGCAGGAGGTGATGCGCGACACCGGCAAGGTGCAGCAGCAGGCTGCACAGGCCCGCGATCACCTGGCCAATGCGCGGCAGGAAGTGGAACGTGCAGAGCAACGCATCGCCGAGCTTGAGCAGGAGCTGCGCGCCGCCGGTGACCTGGCACGCATCGATCCGTTGACCCAGGCACTGAACCGTCGCGGCCTGGACGAACTGCTGCAGCGCGAGCTGGCGCGCGCCGCGCGCAACAACTCGCCACTGGGCGTGGCGGTGATCGACCTGGATGATTTCCACCAGACCAACGACGCGCACGGGCATGCCGGTGGCGATGCGCTGCTGCAGCACCTGGTGTCCGTGTGCAAGCTGTTGCTGCGCGCCACCGACGGCATCGCTCGGCTGGGCGGCGACGAATTCGTACTGGTGCTGCCGGAAACCCAGGGCGCCGACAGCATGGCCACCGTGCAGCGCCTGCAGCGTTCGCTGGCACATCGCGTGCTGACCGTGCAGGACCAGCGCGTGCCGGTGCATTTCAGCGCTGGGCTGGCGCAATGGCAGCCCGGCGACGATACCGAGACCCTGCTGCGCCGCGCTGATGACGCGCTGTATGCCGCCAAGCGGCAGGGCAAGAACCGGGTGCAGGCGGGGTGATGATCCAGCGTGCGGATTCTGTAGCGCCCGAGCCCATGCTCGGGCGGCGGCGCGCAGCGCCGTAGAGCAGCCGAGCGTGGGCTCGGCTCTACATATTACTTACCGCGCAGCTTCTGGAACCCGGTCACCGCCGCCAGCACGATGGCGCCGGCGATGATGCCGACCACCATGTTGGCCGCAGCACTGATCAGCCAGCCCCACTGCCCTTCGCCGCCCAATGCCTGCACCGTGTGGTGCAGTGCCGGCACGTTGTGCACGAGGATGCCGCCGCCCACAAGGAACATGGCGATGGTGCCGGCCACTGACAGGAACTTCATCAGCCACGGTGCCGAGGCCACCAGGCCGCGACCAAAGGCGGCCACAGCCCCGCCCTTGCGCGAGAGATACAGGCCGACGTCATCAAGCTTCACGATGCCCGCGACCAGCCCATAGACGAAGACCGTCATCGCCAGTGCAACCACGGCCAGCGTGACCACCTGGTTGGTGAACGGCGCGGTGGCGACCACGCCCAGGGTCAGCACGATGATCTCGGCCGAGAGGATGAAGTCGGTGCGGATCGCGCCCTTCACCTTGTCCTTCTCCCACGCGACCATGTCCACCTGGGTATCGGCCAGCGCCTTGCGCCGCTCGGCCTGGCGCTCGGCATCGTCGTCGGACGAATGCAGGAAGCGATGCGCCAGCTTCTCAACGCCCTCAAAGCACAGGAACGCGCCGCCGATCATCATCAGTGGCACGATCAGCGGCACGTTCCAGCCGCGGCTGTGCAGCCAGGCCTCCAGCGCGCTGATCGCCAGTGCCGCCGGCACCAGGATCACCTTGTTGACCAGCGAGCCCTTGGCCACCGCCCACACCACCGGCAGTTCGCGGTTGGCGTTGACCCCGGTGACCTGCTGCGCGTTCAGCGCCAGATCGTCGCCGAGTACACCAGCGGTCTTCTTCGCCGCGACCTTGGTCAGGACCGAGACATCGTCGAGGAGGGTGGCGATATCGTCGAGCAGGGCGAACAGGCTGGCACCGGCCATGGGGCGTCCAAGAAAGGGAATGGGCGGATTCTGACCGATTCGGCGTTGACTGCGGAAGAGATCGGGTTCACCACGTGACGACCCCGGCCCGGCGAGACTGGAGCGTGATCCCGTTTCGCCGGGCATGGCCCGGCGCTACCGGCCGTCGTCTGAAAGGAGTTCCGCTTGAGCAACCCGCCCACCGCCTATGGCAATCCTCCGCTGGTCAAAGGCATGAACCGGCGCAGCCAGATCCTGCGCCTGCTGATGCGCTATCGCCATTCAGGCGTGTTCTCGGGCATGAACCTGGATGCCGCAGGCAATCCGGCCGACGTTCCCGCAGACGGCAACCCGGAACAGTTCGTCAGTGACCTGGAAGCCTTGGGGCCCACCTTCGTCAAGCTGGGCCAGATGCTCTCTACCCGCCCGGACATGGTGCCGGTGGAGTTCGCCACGGCGCTGGAGCGCATGCAGGAGAAGGTGGCCGAGATTCCGGTCGAGCGCATCCATGCCATCGTCGAGCAGGAACTGGGCGCGCCGGTGAACAAGCTGTTCGCTGCGTTCGATCCCGAGCCACTGGGCTGCGCGTCGATCGCGCAGGTGCACCGCGCGGTGCTGCACGATGGCCGCCAGGTAGCAGTGAAGGTGCAGAAGCCTGAAGTCGCCGCGCAGCTGCGCTCGGACCTGGAGGCGCTGCGCAGCTTCGCGCTGGCCGCCGACCACCTGACCCAGGTCGGCCGCCGCGTGCGCCTGCGCGACTGGCTCAACGAGTTCGCCAAGACCCTGATGCAGGAGCTGGACTACCACGCCGAGGCCGAGAACCTGGCCCGCTTCGGCCGCCATCTCAAGCCGTTCCGCCGCCTGTGGATCCCGCAGCCGCTGTGGGATTACAGCAGCCAGCGCGTGCTGACCATGGAACTGGCCACCGGCGTGCGCGTGGATGCGATTCCCGATGTGCGCCGCACCGAACAGTCGATGGATCCACTGGCGGCGGCGCTGATCCGCGGCTACCTGGACCAGATCTTCGTGCATGGCGAGATCCATGCCGACCCGCATCCGGGCAACCTGCGGGTGATGCCCGATGGCCGGCTGGCGATCTTCGATCTGGGCATGGTCGCGCACATGCCGCCGCGCCTGCGCGAGCGCCTGTTGAAGATCCTGTTCGCCGCCGTCGATGGCCGTGGCGAGGAAGTGGCTGACGACCTGATCAGCATCAGCACGCGTCTGGAGGCGTTCGACGAGGAACGTTACCTGCGTGAGACCGGCCAGTTGATCGCGCGTTACGCCGCCAGCGGCACGTTCTCCGAAGGCCGCGTCGTGCTGGACATGGTGCGCATCGCCACCGCCTGCGGGCTGCGCACACCGCCGGAACTGAGCCTGCTGGGCAAGGCATTGCTCAACCTGGAAACCGTGTGCCGCTTGCTGGCACCCGAGCTGGAAACACGACGCATCGTCGAGCGTCAGCTGCAGCACGTGATGCGCGCGCGATTGAAGAAATCACTGTCCGCGGCCAACATCGCCAGCGAGGCGATGGAGCTGCAGCAGCTGCTGCGCGATGGACCGCGCAAGCTCTCGGACATCATGGCGCTGCTGGCCGAAAACCGCCTGCAGATGAAGGTGACCGGGCTGGAGGAATCGCGGCTGATGGAGAACCTGCAGAAGATCGCCAACCGCGTGGCGGCCGGCATCATCAGCGCGGCGCTGATCATGGCCGCGGCGATGATGATGAAAATCGACACCGGCTGGCACCTGTTAGGCTACCCGCTCATTGCGCTGATTCTGTTGTTCATCGGCGTGGTGCTCGGCCTTGGCATCGTGACCAGTGCACTGCTGTTCGATCGTCGCGCGCGGGCACGCGAAGAGCGCGGGCATCGCTAGCGCATCACAGAAAACACCCGTATTCATGCGGTTTTTAATGCAATCCAACGGCGTCTTTCACGCTCGTTTTACCTTCTGAGCGCGATCCCGCGCGCGTCATTGCAACAAACATTTCAGTCAGGTTCGTGCATGCACTATCGGGTCATCGGCCTGTCACATGCATGTGCTTGCGGCAGCGCCGGTCGGATGGACACGCGTCGGTACGACGTCCATCACCACCACCCCGTCACTGCCGAAGCTGCCTATGCTCTGGATACTGCTGCTGTCGTTGTTGCTGCTGTGCTGGTTGTTCCTCGCGTCCGACAAGTGGGTGTGGTGGAAGGCCAGTGCGTTCTCGCTGCTGCTGCTTGCGCTCAGCGCATGGTGGCTGATCGACAAGCTGTCCGGTGATGGGCTCAACGCCGCCACCCTGTACCACCTGGGCGCCGACATGGAAGGCGCCGGTGTCTCCGATTTCAAGGGCTACATCGCCGGCTTCATCGTGCTGGCGCTGGTCTCGCTGCTGCCGCTGTTCGCCACGCGGGTGAAGCGCTGGCGCCGGCCCGGCCATGGAGGCGCCTGGTTTGCCGGCTTCATCGCAGTGTGGGTGGGCACGATCATGTTCAGCCCGTTGGCCCGCGACGGCCAGCGCCTGTATCAGCAGCTGCGCCCGGTCGATTTCGCCCGCATCGCACCTGAGTACCAGGTGCCGACGCAGCCACTGCAGCGTCCGCGCAACATCGTCTGGATCTATGGCGAAAGCCTGGAACGTACCTACCTGGACGAGGCCGTGTTCCCCGGCCTGATGCCCAACCTCAACCGCCTGGCGTCCGAGTCGCTGGACGTGCGTGGCCTGGCCTCGGCCGAAGGCAGCGGCTGGACCATCGCCGGCTTGGTGTCGTCGATGTGCGGCGTACCGCTGACCACCTCGCAGGGCGATGAGAACAGCATGGACCGCATGGGCAGCTTCCTGCCCAAGGCGGTGTGCCTCGGCGACTACCTGAAGCAGCAGGGCTACACCAACCACTATCTTGGCGGTGCCAACGGCCAGTTCGCCGGCAAGGGCCAGTTCCTGGCCAGCCACGGTTTCGATGAAGTGCATGACCTGGCCTGGTTCAAGCAGCAGAAGAAGATCGGCCGCATCCATTACTCGGCCTGGGGCGTGCACGATGACGTGCTGTTGGACACCGCCTACCAGCGCTTCGAGCAGCTCTCGCGTGCCGGCTCGCCGTTCATGCTGACCACGCTGACCATGGATACCCATCACCCGGCCGGGCACCTGCCGGTGTCGTGCAAGGGCGAGCGCTACCAGAGCCAGTACGGCAACATCGGCCTGCTCAATGCACTCAAGTGCACCGACCGCCTGATCTCGCAGCTGGTCGAGCGCATCCAGGCCAGCCCGTATGGCAAGGACACGTTGATCGTGATCGCTTCCGATCATCTGGCGATGCCCAACGATCTCAGCCATGTGCTGGCCAAGCAGCAGCGCGAAAACCTGCTGCTGTTCCTCGGCGACGGCGTGACGCCTCGCCAGCTGGCGGTGGAAGACGGTTCAACGCTGGACTCCGGCGCCACCCTGCTCAGCCTGCTCGACCCGAACCTGCAGACCATGGGCTTTGGCCGCTCGCTGCTGGATGACAAGCGCGCGCCGAGCGCCAGCGTCGCCGCGCGCCGCGACGGTGGCCGCGACTACCCGCAGTATCTGGCGTTCGCCCGTTCGCTGTGGCTGGGTGAACCGACCCGTGAACTGAAGATCGACGGCGACGACCAGGTGGTGGTCGGCCTGCAGCATGTGCAGCCACCGGTTCTGCTGGAGTACGACAAGGACTGGGGTTTGAAGTCGGTATATCTGGAAAACACCTCACGCCAGTTCGATGATGCCGACCCGGACAATACCCTGGCCTATGTCGATCGCTGTACCGCGTTCGAGGACGGCTCGGCCGATGGCGACTGGTGCGCCCTGCTGGTCAACCGCGACAACGGCATCAAGCTCTACCGTGACAACGACCTGCGTGGCGGCATTGCCGTGGATGCACCGCTGGACGCCTTCCAGGGCCCGCGCCCGAGCGTGCGCCAGGCGCACATGATCACGCAGAAGGGCCGCCGCACCCGCGCCGGCCAGTACATGCTGCAGCTGGTGGCGAGCACGCGCCCGGATCGCGGTTTCTGGATCGAGGCGGTGTCGTCGCAGCGCAAGGTGGTGCTGGCCCAGCAGTGGGTGCAGCCCGATGCCAATGGCAAGATCAACGTATCGTTCGGGCTGGACCACGAAGTGGACGATCTGGAGATCCGCGCGTGGTTGAACCATGCCGAGAAGTTGGCGGTGGATACGTTCGCACTGGTGCCCTCGCGCAGCCGACCACGGGGATAGGGTTCTTTGCAGGGCTGCGCCCTGCCACCCGCCGAAGCAACAGCCGAAGCAAGAGCAACAGCAACGGCAACAGCGTGCATTCCGTGGTTGGGCGGGGCGGTGCCGGAGTGCGGGGACGCCGCAAGTACGTCCCTGTAGGCTTGGCAGCCGCATCCATGCGGCTGACACCCCGCACTCCGACACCGCCCCACCTCTGACAGATTTCGTGTGCTGTTGGTGGGTGTCGACCTTGGTCGACACAATCTGTCAGATATCGAAAATCAAAATGGGGTCAGATCCGTTTTCCGGAGGAAAACGGATCTGACCCCAATAGTATTTCCGACAGATCGCGGAAAACTGTCGAAGGCGGGGTGGGTCCGGTTGCGGGAGTGTCCGCGGCATGGATGCCGCGGCCAAGCCCCCATGGATGGGTTTACGGCGTCTCCCGCAACCGGATCCACCCCGCCTCCCACAGGAAGCCAGCTTTTGCTTCGGCTGTTGCTGTTGCTCCGGCTTGCAGCAGGTGCAGGGCGCAGCCCTGCCGAACCACCCTCACTCCGCAACGTGCTCGACCTGCCGTGGCTCCGGCTTGGTATCGGGCAGCTGCCAGAAGATCATCGTCGAGGTCAGGGTGATCGCGCCCACGCACAGGAACGTGGCATGCAGCGCGGCGGTCGCGCTGTTGCTGTCCAGGTGATTGCCGAACGCGGCCAGCAGGCTGCCGGCCGCAGCAGCACCGAAGCCGGCCGCGAGCATCATCACCATCGACAGCAGGCTGTTGCCGGAACTGGCGAATTCGCGGTCCAGATCACGCAGGGTCACGGTGTTCATCACAGTGAACTGCAGTGAATTGACCGCACCGAAGAACGCCAGCTGCAGCAGGCGCCAGGCCAGGTGCTGGCCGGGTGTCATCAGGATGAAGCTGGCCATGGCCAGGCCTACCAGCACGGTGTTGACCATCAGCACGCGACGGTAGCCGTAGCGCTCCACCAGCTTCACTGCCAGTTTCTTGGAGACCATGCCAGCGGCGGCCACCGGCACCATCATCAGCCCTGCGTTCATCGGGCCCAGGCCCAGGCCGACCTGCAGCAGCAACGGGATCAGCATCGGCATGGCGCTGCTGCCGATGCGCGAGAACAGATTGCCGAGAATGCCGATGCGGTAGCTGGGTACGCGGAACAGCGCCAGCGAGAACAACGGCGCCGTCGAATTGGCCGCATGCAGCCAGTAACCCACCAGTGCCGCCAGGCCTGCAACGGTCATCAGCATCACCAGCGCATGTGGCGTGCCCAGCCCGGAGATGCCGTCCAGTGCCAGTGACAGCACCACCATCGCGAAGGCCAGCATGATGTAGCCGCGCAGGTCGAAACGGGTGCGATGGCTGGCGTAGTGGTCGGGCATGATCTTCATCGCGGCGATGAATCCGATCACGCCGATCGGCAGGTTGATCAGGAACACCCAGTGCCACGAGGCGATCTCGACCAGCCAGCCGCCCAGCGTGGGACCGATCAGCGGGCCGACCAGGGCCGGGATGGCGATGAAGCTCATCGCGCGCAGGAAATCCTCGCGCGGCACCGACCGCATCACCGCCAGCCGCCCGACCGGCAGCAGCATCGCACCGCCAATGCCCTGCAGCACGCGTGCGCCGACCAGCTGGTGCAGGTGCTGGGCCAGTGCGCAGGCCAGCGAGCCGAGGGTGAACAGGATGATCGCCACCAGGAAGGTGCGGCGGGTGCCGTAGCGGTCGGCGATCCAGCCGGAGGCGGGAATGAAAGTGGCCACTGCCAGCGCGTAGCTGAACACCACCGACTGCATCTGCAGCGGGCTTTCGCCCAGGCTGGCCGCCATCGCCGGCAACGCCGTGTTGACGATGGTCGAGTCCAGCATCTGCATGAAGATCGCCAAGGACACCAGCCACAGCAGGGGGCGCTGGCGGTTGTAGGTCGATGGCGATGTGGACATGGGGTGCGGCCGGTGCAGCGTGGGGGCTGCCATGATCGCGCACTGCGGGTCACGGCGCGATCAACATCGCGCCGCAACCGTATGCCGAATGCTCAGCGCTGGCTGTGCGCGTGCACCGCGTCGACCAGCACCTGCACGTGGGCAGGGTCCATGTCCGGCGACATGCCGTGGCCGAGGTTGAATACATGGCCCTCGCGCGAACCACCATTGCCCGCGGCATAGGTGTCGAGCACGCGCGCGGCAGCGGCGGCGATCGCATCCGGCGAGGCGTACAGCGTGGTCGGGTCGAGGTTGCCCTGCAGGGCGACGCGACCACCGGTGCGGCGCATGGCCTCGTCCAGGTCCAGTGTCCAGTCCAGGCCCAGCGCATCGGCGCCGGTCTGCGACAGTGCTTCCAGGTGCAGGCCGGTACCCTTGCCAAACAGGATCAGCGGCGTGCGCTCGCTGCCTTCGCCACGCTCCAGGCCTTCGGCGATGCGCTGCAGGTAGCGCAGCGAGAACTCGCGGTACATGGCCGGCGACAGCACGCCGCCCCAGGTATCGAACACCTGCAGTGCCTGCGCGCCGGCTGCGCGTTGCGCGCCCAGATAGGCGATCACCGCGTCGGTGGTGACCTCCAGCAGGCGGTGCAGGGCCTGCGGGTGGTTCAGCGCCATCGCCTTGATACGTGCGAAATCCTTGCTGCCGCCGCCTTCCACCATGTAGCAGGCCAGCGTCCAGGGGCTGCCGGAGAAACCGATCAGCGGTACCTGGCCGTCCAGCTCGCGACGGATCAGGCGCACTGCGTCCATCACATAGCCCAGGTCCTGTTCCATGTCCGGTACTGCCAGCCGGGCGATGGCCGCCTCGTCACGCACCGGATGGCGGAACTTCGGACCTTCGCCTTCGACGAAGTAGAGCTCCAGGCCCATCGCGTCGGGAATGGTGAGGATGTCCGAGAACAGGATGGCGGCGTCCAACGGGAAGCGGCGCAGCGGCTGCAGCGTGACTTCGCAGGCGATCTCCGGGTTCTTGGCCATGGCCAGGAAGCTGCCGGCCTTGGCCCGGGTTGCGCGGTACTCCGGCAGGTAGCGGCCGGCCTGGCGCATCAGCCAGACGGGGGTGCAGTCCACCGGTTCGCGGCGCAGGGCGCGCAGCAGGCGATCGTTGCGGAGAGGGCTGGTCACGATGGGCATTCCTTGGACGAAAGTTGGCAGCGGCGTCAGTCGCCGTGCGAAAGGATCTGGAAGCCGCGATGCAGTTCGGCATCGCGGGCTTTCTCGAAGGCATGGCGGGCTTCGTCGGCCTGCAGGAACAGCTCGCGCCGCAGCTGCGACCGGCTGCCGACGCGGCCGCTCTCGCGCAGCAGCTCCCAGCCGCCGAACAGGTCCGGCTGCAGGCTCAAGCGCAGGAAGCGCGGTGCCTGCGCACCGGCGTCGGGATGTTGCAGGTAGACGTGCATGGGCCGATTGTATCGCTCCGGGGCGGCACGGACCTGTAGCGCCGAGCCCACGCTCGGCTGCGCTTCATGCCGAGACACAATCCGGCAGCGACGGGCCATGCCCGGCGAACACGGAAGGGTCAGCCCGCGCCCAGCACCTTCAGCACCGCCGCCTCATCTACGTCCGGCACCACTTCGGCGCGGCCCATGCCCCGCCAGAGCACCAGGCGCAGGCGGCCGGCCACGTTCTTCTTGTCCAGCCGCATGCGGCCGAGCAGGGCCTGCGGGTCCAGTCCGGCCGGGATGGTCACCGGCAGGCCGAGGCGTTCCAGCAGCGCCTGCAGGCGCACGCGGTCGGCATCGTCGGCCAGGCCCAGGTCGGTGGACAGCTGAGCCGCCAGCACCATGCCCACCGCCACCGCCTCGCCATGGTTCAGTGCGTCGCGGCCGGGGGCCGAGTAGCCCTGTTCGGTCTCGATGGCATGGCCGAAGGTGTGGCCCAGGTTGAGCAGGGCACGCTCGCCCTTCTCGAACGGATCGCGTTCGACGATCGCGGCCTTGTGCCGGCAGCTGCGTGCGATGGCTTCGGAAAGCACGTTGTCTTCACCGGCGACCAGCGCATCGGCATGCTGCTGCAGCCATTCGAAGAACACCGCGTCGCCCAGCGCACCGTACTTCACCACTTCGGCCAGGCCGGCACGCAGTTCGCGCGGCGGCAGGGTGGCCAGCACGCGGGTATCGGCAATGACCGCACGCGGTGGATGGAAAGCGCCGACCAGGTTCTTGCCGGCGGGGATGTCGACGGCCGTCTTGCCGCCCACCGACGAATCGACCATCGCCAGCAGGGTGGTTGGCAGCTGCACGCAGTCCACGCCGCGCATCCAGCAGGCTGCGGCGAAACCGGCCAGATCGCCAACCACGCCGCCGCCAAGGGCGAACACGCAGGCGTCGCGGGTGGCGCCGAGCGCCGCAAGCGATTCGATCGCGCGGCCGAATTCGACCAGCGTCTTGGAGGCCTCACCGGCGGCGAGCACGTGCTCGCCGATGATCAGGTCGGGGCGTGCAGCCAGCAGGGTCTGCTTCACGGCATCCAGATAGTGCGGGGCCACTTCGCTGTCGCTGAGCAGCAGCACATGGCGGCCGCGCACATGCGAGGCCAGCGCGGCGCCGTCAGCCTGGGCACCGGCGCCGATGGTGATGGTGTAGGGGCGGTCGCCGCCAACGGCGACCTGCAGCAGGGCGGGGGAAGTCATGCAGTCAGGTCCTGGCGCTGCCATTGCGTGGCCAGCTTCACCACCAGGTGGGCGGTCGCGTCGGCAGCGGTGTACGGGTCGGTATCAAGGGTGAGGTCGGCCAGTTCGCGGTACAGCGGGTCGCGGTGCGCGGCCAGATCATGCAGCACCTGCTCGCGGTCCGGGCGCTGCAGCAACGGCCGGCCCTTGTCGCGGGCCAAGCGTTCCAGCTGCGCCGCCACGCCGACCCGCAGGTAGACCACGAAGCCGCGTCGTGCGATCAGCGCGCGGTTGTCCGGATCGAGTACGGCGCCACCGCCGGTAGAGACCAGTTGGCCGCGGCCCTCCAGTACGCGGGCAAGCGCCTCGCGTTCATGGCTGCGGAAGCCGGCTTCGCCGGAGTGCTCGAAAATGGTCGGGATGCTGGCGCCGGCGGCATCGACGATGGCCTGGTCGACATCGACGAAGTCCAGCGTGAAGCGCTCGGCCAGGCGGCGGCCGATGCAGGTTTTGCCGGCGCCCATCGGGCCGATCAGGATCAGGTTCGGAGCAGGATTCATGCCCTGTGATGCTAACACCTCCGTGTCCCGGCCTTTACGTTCTTCACGTCAGGCTGGACATTCCTGCGGGCCTCCCGCATCAGCCAGAGTACAGGTCATGACGGTCGCCAAGGTCATCGAAATCACCGCCTCCTCGCCGAAAAGCGTGGAGGACGCCGTACGCAGCGGGTTGAAGAAGGTCTCCGAGACGGTCAAGGGCATCCAGGGCGCCTGGGTGAACGAGACCAAGGTGGTGACCAATGGCAGCGGCGAGATCACCGAATGGCGGGTCAACCTGCGGGTGACTTTCCTGGTCGAATAAGCGCGTTCAGCGCAGCGCCTGCACCTGTCGCTGTCCGTCCAGCATCACCACGTGGTCGGCGAGGGCGGGCAAGGCCTGCAGCGCCTGCCGGCTGACCCGCTCGTAGTACTGCACGAAGCGCTCCAGCTGTGGCCGGCTCATGCCGTGCCGGCCCGGCTGCGCGGCCTGCAGGTTCTGCTCCTGCTGCCAGCGCCAGCGCGGCACCACTGAAAAATCCGGCGGCTGCAGGAACCACAGGCGGTCGCAGCGCTGCCACAGCGCGGGGTAGTCGCGGGCCAGCGCCTGGTTGCACCAGCGCCGCCAGCGGCCATCGGCGTCGGCCTCGCGCTCCAGCGCGTTCAACGGGCTGTCCAGCGCGTTGTCATCCTGCGCGGGCGTGCCCAGGAACCAGCCTTCGAACACCAGCAGGTCGAGGGGCTGCTCGATACGTGGCCATTGCGCTTCGGGCAGGCGTTCGTCGGCCAGCTTGTCGAAGCGCGGCATCGCAAAGGGCTGGCGTGCGGCTACGGCGTCCAATACTCCGTGGGCCAGTGGCAGGTCATGAGTGCCGGGCGGGCCGCGGGTGATCAGCAGTGGATGCACCTGTCGGGCCAGCCGCTGGCGCTGTGCGCGGGTCAGGTACACGTCGTCGATCGACAGCGTGGCCGCGTTCAGGCCGCGTGCCTGGGCGCGGGCCACGACCTGCGCGGCCAGCGTCGATTTGCCGCTCCCCTGCAGGCCGCTGATCGCCAATACTGGAACCGCTGCGCCACTGCCCAGTGCGTCGTCCAGCACCTGTTCGGCCAATGTTTCGGGGAATCCTTTCACCTGGGGCATATACGCAGCAGCGGCCATGCAGCCACAATAGCCCAATCCGTGTGAGAAGAACGCAATCATGAGCGACCTGTACGCCGAAGCCCTGTCCACGTTTGCCAGCCTGTTCGAAGAGGCTAGGCAGAGCCGCGAGGTCGAGCCGAACGCGATGACCGTGGCCACCGCAGATACGCACGGCCGTCCGTCGGCGCGCACCGTGCTGCTGAAGGCGTTCGATGAGCGAGGCTTCGTGTTCTACACCCACCTGGACAGCCACAAGGGCCGGGAGCTGCAGGCCAATCCGCAGGCTGCACTGCTGTTCCTGTGGCGCAGCCTGCGCGAGGCCGGCATCCAGGTGCGCATCGAGGGTCGTGTCGAGCAGGTGGCCGATGCCGTGGCCGACGCCTATTTCGCCAGCCGCCCACGCATGAGCCAGATCGGTGCCTGGGCCTCGCAGCAGTCGAAGACGCTGGCCACGCGCGAGGAGTTCGATGCGCGCGTGGCCGAGGTCGAAGCCCGCTTCGAAGGCAAGGACGTGCCGCGCCCGGACGGCTGGAGCGGCCTGCGCGTGGTGCCTGACCGCATCGAGTTCTGGTACGGCGCGCAGTTCCGCCTGCACGAACGCTGGTGCTATGAAGCCGGTGCCGAAGGCCGCTGGAGCAAGCGCCTGTTGTACCCGTAAGTCGGGGTGGTGCTGGGGTTGCTGTAGAGCCGAGCCCACGCTCGGCTGCTCCTGCGAGAACATCAGCCGAGCATGGGCTCGGCTCTACAGAAACCTGCGTTTGTCGCGAACGGACTGGTCCGCTTCATGCGCGAGCAGGTCGGCCACAGGCACACTCGCTGCGATGCCCTCGATCTGCGGAGTTGCCATGCCCTGCTGGCGTTGCCTGTTTGCCGTGCCGCCACCACGCCGCGGCGTGGAAGCGTTGTTGTTGCTGCTCGCCCGCATCGTCGCCGGTGTGATGTTCTGTGTCTCCGGCTGGAACAAGGTGTTCACCGATGCCGGGCGCGAGCGCATGGTGCATACGCTGGTCGATGCCGGCATCCCGTTCCCGGTGTTCAGTGCGCCGGTGCTCGGTGCGATTGAATGGATTGCGGGTGGCCTGCTGGTGCTGGGGTTGTTGAGCCGCCCTTCGGCCCTGCTGTTGGCGGCGATCTGCGCGGTGGCGGCGCTGACCGATGGTATCGCGCGCATTCCTGCTGGCCTGAGCGTGCCGGATTGGTTCAGCTGGTTCTTCTATCTGAGCGAAGTGCCATTGGGTGTGCTGTTGCTGTGGGTGGCGGCGGTGGGCAGTGGCCGGTTCGCGATAGAGGCGCGCTGGGCGCGCTGACGGCACGCATCCTGTAGAGCCTAGCCCTTGCTCGGCTGCCTCTACGGAGACAGCAGCCGAGCATGGGCTCGGCTCTACAGGCCCTCCGCGCGCAGCCAGCGCCACAGTGTGGTGCGCGATACGCCCAGCGCCTGCGCCATGCCTTCGCGGTCATTGCGATGTTCCTGCAGCAGTGCTTCCAGTTGTGCACGCGGCGGGCGCTTGCCGTTGCTTTCCAGTGGCAGTGCCGTTGCACCTTCGCTTGCCAGCTCGGGCGCCAGCTGTAGCAGTCGCGCAGCATCGATCGGGCCTTCACTGGGCTGCCAGTGGATGCGCAGGCGATCCACCAGATTGCGCAGTTCGCGCACGTTGCCGGGCCACTCGGCGGCGGTCAACATTGCCATCGCAGCTTCGTCCAGTGGCGCGTCGATGCCGCGCAGCTGGCGGAAGAAGTGCTGTGCCAGCAGCGGAATGTCCCCGCGCCGGGCACGCAGCGAGGGCAGGGCGATGCGCAGCGCCGCCAGCCGGTAATACAGGTCGCGACGGAAGCTGCCTGCTGCTGCGCGCTGCTCCAGCGATTGCAGCGTGGCGGCTACCACACGCAGGTCGACCGGGGTCGGTTCGGTGGCGCCCACGCGCAGCACTTCGCGTTCTTCCAGTACCCGCAGCAGGCGGGTCTGCAATGGCAGCGGCAGTTCGCCAATTTCATCCAGGAACAGGGTGCCACCGTCTGCGGCCTCGACCAGGCCCACGCGACCACCACGCCGTGCACCAGTGAAGGCGCCGTCGCTATACCCGAACAGTTCCGCTTCCAGCAGTGATTCGCTGATGGCGCCGCAGTTCAGCGCCACGAAGCGTCCGCGACGGCCACTGGCGGCGTGCAGCTGCCGCGCCACCAGTTCCTTGCCAGTGCCGGTTTCGCCGGTCACCAGTACGGTGCTGTCATGCGGTGCATAGAGCGCGATCTGTGCGCGCACCTTGGCCATCGCTTCGCTGTCGCCGAGCAGTTCATGCGTATCGGCACGCGCTGCAGGGCGCCGGCGCGGGGCGGCTCGGTTGCCGCTGGAGCGGGCCAGCGCCTGGGTCAGTTCCAGCGCATGTTCGAACGCCTGCCGCACCGAGTCGGCCGAGTACAGCAGCACACCGGGCAGGCCGGCCTGTTCGGCATGGTCGATGGCCATGCCGGTGCCGACGATCACTTCGATGCCATTGGCCCGCAGGTCGGCAATGCAGTCGCGGGCGTCTTCGCGGGTGACGAAGCGGCGATGCTCGATATCAAGGCCAAAGCTCTGCTGGAAGTTGCTGAACACCGGTACGTCGCTGGCGTGGGTGACCAGGCCGATGCGGCTGGCGATGCGCCGCGCACGCGCCAGCGCCTCCATCAGGTCGAAGCCGTTGGCCTGGATCGGCACCAGCGGCAGTTCCAGCCGGCTGCGCAGCCAGGCGGCGTTGGAGCCGCCGGCGATGACCACGTCGCAGTGCTCGCGGCGCAGGCGTTGGCCGATCACATCCACCGCTTCCTCGAAACCGAGGTTGATCTCCTCGATGCGCGCGCGGCGGTCGAACTCCGGAATGACGTCGCCGAGCAGACCGGTCAGCCGCGAAACGCTGACCGTCCAGATCACCGGGCGTCCGGGGTCGGCGTCGGCGTGGCGCAGGGGGGAGCGGGGCAGGTACATGGCGGCGGGAGGTCGGCGGGGTGTTTCATGATACAGCCGTTTCAATGTTTCATATGTTTCACTATTGCGTGGCGGTCATCCCCGTGAAATCAACGGCTTGCGGCTTGGCATGGTGCTTGCGCTCTCCTTCCCGTACTTCAACCTGGATTGCCGCATGACCGCTTCCACTCCTTTCTCCGCCGGTGCCCGCTTCCGTGAGGCGCTGGCTGCCGAATCGCCGCTGCAGGTGATCGGCGCCATCAACGCCAACCACGCCCTGCTGGCCAAGCGCGCCGGCTTCCGCGCCATCTACCTGTCTGGTGGCGGTGTTGCCGCCGGCTCGCTGGGCCTGCCGGACCTGGGCATCAACACCCTGGAAGACGTGCTGGTGGACGTGCGCCGCATCACCGATGTCTGCGACCTGCCGCTGATGGTGGACATCGACACCGGCTTCGGCCCGAGCGCGTTCAACATCGCGCGTACCGTGAAGTCGCTGATCAAGGCCGGCGCAGCCGCCTGCCATATCGAAGACCAGGTCGGCGCCAAGCGCTGCGGTCACCGCCCGGGCAAGGAGATCGTCTCGCAGGGTGAAATGGTCGACCGCGTGAAGGCTGCCGCCGATGCCAAGACCGATCCGGACTTCTTCCTGATCGCGCGTACCGACGCCATCCAGGTGGACGGCGTGGACAAGGCCATCGAGCGCGCCATCGCCTGCGTAGAGGCCGGTGCCGACGGCATCTTCGCTGAGGCGGCCTACGATCTGGACACCTACCGCCGCTTCGTCGACGCGGTGAAGGTGCCGGTGCTGGCCAACATCACCGAGTTCGGTGCCACCCCGCTGTTCAGCCGCGATGAACTGGCCTCGGCCGGCGTCGCCATCCAGCTGTTCCCGCTGTCTGCCTTCCGCGCCGCCAACAAGGCGGCCGAGAATGTCTACCAGGCGGTGCGCCGCGATGGCCACCAGCGCAACGTGGTGGAGACCATGCAGACCCGCGAAGAACTCTACGACCGCATCGGCTACCACGCCTTCGAGCAGCAGCTCGATGCACTGTTCGCCGCCAAGAAATAAGCAGTACCCTGCGCCATCAAGTTTTCGGAGGGAAACATGAACGATACGACCGCAACCCCGACCTTCAAGCCGAAGAAGTCCGTCGCCCTGTCCGGCACCGCTGCCGGCAACACCGCGCTGTGCAGCGTGGGCCGCAGTGGCAACGACCTGCACTACCGTGGCTACGACATCCTGGACCTGGCCAACACCAGCGAATTCGAGGAAATCGCCTACCTGCTGGTGCACGGCAAGCTGCCGACCCGCGCCGAGCTGGTCTCGTACAAGGCCAAGCTGAAGTCGCTGCGTGGCATTCCGGCCGCAGTGAAGGCCGCACTGGAAGAACTGCCGCCGTCGGCGCACCCGATGGACGTGATGCGCACCGGCGTATCCGTGCTCGGCTGCGTGGCACCGGAGAAGGATGACCACAACCATCCGGGCGCGCGCGACATCGCCGACAAGCTGATGGCCTGCCTCGGTTCCATGCTGCTGTACTGGTACCACTGGAGCCACAACGGCCGCGCCATCGACGTGGAAACCGACGACGACTCGATCGGTGGCCACTTCCTGCACTTGCTGCACGGCGAAAAGCCACAGGATTCGTGGGTGAAGGCGATGCACACCTCGCTGATCCTGTACGCCGAGCACGAGTTCAACGCCTCGACCTTCACCTGCCGCGTCATCGCCGGCACCGGCAGCGACATGTACAGCGCGATCTGCGGTGGCATCGGCGCGCTGCGTGGCCCGAAGCACGGCGGCGCCAACGAAGTGGCGTTCGAAGTGCAGAAGCGCTACGACAACCCTGATGAGGCCGAGGAAGACATCAAGGCCCGCGTCGAGCGCAAGGAAGTGGTGATCGGTTTCGGCCACCCGGTCTACACCGTCTCCGATCCGCGCAACAAGGTGATCAAGGACGTGGCCCGCGAGCTGTCCGAAGAACAGTCCAGCATGAAGATGTACGACATTGCCGAGCGCCTGGAGTCGGTGATGTGGGACATCAAAAAGATGTTCCCGAACCTGGACTGGTTCAGCGCCGTCAGCTACCACATGATGGGCGTGCCGACCGCGATGTTCACCCCGCTGTTCGTGATCGCCCGCACCGCCGGCTGGAGCGCGCACATCGTCGAGCAGCGCATCGACGGCAAGATCATCCGCCCGAGCGCCAACTACATCGGCCCGGAAGACCGCGACTTCGTCGCCATCGACAAGCGCGTCTGATCCACCCGCTGTACCCATCCGGCCGGCCCTGCGCCGGCCGGATGCATTCGCCGCCGCATTGCCGGCACCCGGCCCGCCCCAAGTACTCCGCCAGCCCATGAATACCGATTACCGCAAGAACCTCCCCGGCAGCACGCTGGACTATTTCGATGCGCGTGCCGCCGTCGATGCGATCCAGCCTGGCGCCTACGCCACGCTGCCGTACACCTCGCGCGTGCTGGCCGAGAACCTGGTACGCCGCTGCGATCCGGCCACGTTGACCGCTTCGCTGACGCAGCTGATCGAGCGCCGTCGCGACCTCGATTTCCCGTGGTTCCCGGCGCGCGTGGTCTGCCACGATATCCTTGGCCAGACCGCGCTGGTGGACCTGGCCGGCCTGCGTGATGCGATCGCCGACAAGGGCGGCGACCCGGCCAAGGTGAATCCGGTGGTGCCGGTGCAGCTGATCGTCGATCACTCGCTGGCGGTGGAGTGCGGTGGTTTCGATCCGCAGGCGTTCGAGAAGAACCGCGCCATTGAAGACCGCCGCAACGAAGACCGCTTCCACTTCATCGACTGGACCAAGCTGGCGTTCCAGAACGTGGATGTGATTCCGCCGGGCAACGGCATCATGCACCAGATCAACCTGGAGAAGATGTCGCCGGTGGTCTACGTGCAGGACGGCGTGGCGTTCCCGGATACCTGCGTCGGTACCGACAGCCATACCCCGCACGTGGACGCGCTGGGCGTGATCGCCATCGGTGTCGGTGGTCTGGAAGCCGAGAACGTGATGCTCGGCCGTGCCTCGTGGATGCGCCTGCCGGACACCGTCGGCGTCGAACTGAGCGGCCGCCCGCAGCCAGGCATCACCGCCACCGACGTGGTGCTGGCCCTGACCGAGTTCCTGCGCAAGGAGCGCGTGGTCGGCGCCTGGCTTGAATTCTTCGGCGAGGGTGCGGCGGCACTGACCATCGGTGACCGCGCCACCATCTCCAACATGTGCCCCGAATACGGCGCCACCGCCGCGATGTTCTACATCGATCAGCAGACCATCGATTACCTGCGCCTGACCGGCCGCGAGGAATCGCAGGTGGCGCTGGTGGAAAACTACGCACGCACCACCGGCCTGTGGGCCGACGATCTGGCGACCGTGCAGTACGAACGCGTGCTGCACTTCGACCTGTCCAGCGTGGTGCGCAACATGGCCGGCCCGTCCAACCCACACAAGCGCGTGGCCACCGCCGAGCTGGCCGAGCGCGGCATCGCCGACGAAGCCAAGCTGGAAGCGGGCAAGGCCGAACAGGCGCAGGGCCTGATGCCCGATGGCGCGGTGATCATCGCCGCCATCACCAGCTGCACCAACACCTCCAACCCGCGCAACGTGATTGCCGCAGCACTGCTGGCGCGCAACGCCAATGCGCGTGGCCTGCAGCGCAAGCCGTGGGTGAAGTCCTCGCTGGCGCCGGGCTCCAAGGCCGTGCAGCTGTACCTGGAAGAATCCGGCCTGCTGCCGGACCTGGAGCAGCTCGGCTTCGGCATCGTCGCCTTCGCCTGCACCACCTGCAACGGCATGAGCGGCGCGCTGGACCCGAAGATCCAGCAGGAAATCATCGATCGTGACCTGTACGCCACGGCCGTGCTGTCTGGCAACCGCAACTTCGATGGCCGCATTCATCCGTATGCCAAGCAGGCCTTCCTGGCCTCGCCGCCGCTGGTCATCGCCTACGCCATTGCCGGTACCGTCCGCTTCGATATCGAAAAGGACGTGCTGGGCGTGGACGCCGATGGCAACGAGGTGCGGCTGAAGGACATCTGGCCGAGCGACGCCGAGATCGACGCCGTGGTCAAGGCGGCGGTGAAACCGGAGCAGTTCCGCAAGGTCTACAACCTGATGTTCAACGTGCGCGTCGAGCACGGCGCCGCGGTCAGCCCGCTGTATGACTGGCGTCCGCAGAGCACCTACATCCGCCGTCCGCCGTACTGGGAAGGCGCACTGGCCGGTGAGCGCTCACTGGCGGGCATGCGCGCGCTGGCGGTGCTGCCGGACAACATCACCACCGACCACCTGTCGCCGTCCAACGCGATCATGGCCTCCAGCGCCGCCGGCGAATACCTGGCGAAGATGGGCCTGCCGGAAGAAGACTTCAATTCCTACGCCACCCACCGCGGCGACCACCTGACCGCGCAGCGCGCCACCTTCGCCAATCCGAAGCTGTTCAACGAGATGGTGCGCAACGACGACGGTAGCGTGAAGCAGGGCTCGCTGGCGCGCGTGGAGCCGGAAGGCAAGGTGATGCGCATGTGGGAAGCGATCGAGACCTACATGGAGCGCAAGCAGCCGCTGATCATCATCGCCGGCGCCGACTACGGCCAGGGCAGCTCGCGTGACTGGGCCGCCAAGGGCGTGCGCCTGGCGGGCGTGGAAGCGATCGTGGCCGAGGGCTTCGAACGCATCCACCGTACCAACCTGATCGGCATGGGCGTGCTGCCGCTGGAGTTCAAGCCGGGCACCACCCGCCTGACCCTGGGCATCGACGGCACGGAGAGCTTTGACGTGATCGGCGAGCGTACCCCGCGTGCCGAGCTGACCCTGGTCATCCACCGCCGCGACGGCCAGGACGTGATCGTGCCGGTCACCTGCCGCCTGGACAGCGACGAGGAAGTGGCCATCTACGAAGCCGGTGGCGTGCTGCAGCGCTTCGCCCAGGACTTCCTGGAAGGCGCCAAGGTGGCGTGATGGTGGGCTGAATGCCTGCCCCCTACGGTTGGGGGCGGGCTTGTCCGACACACAGGCGCGGCGCACACTTGCTTGGCAAATATTGCCAATGGAGAGTCTCATGGCCACGATGAACATCTCGCTGACCGACCCGCTCAAGCAGTTCGTGGACGAGGAAGTACGTGAAGGCGGCTATTCCAGCACCTCCGACTACGTGCGCGACCTGATCCGCCAGCGCCAGCGCAGCAAGGCCGAAGACCTGCTGCGGCAGTTGATTGCCGAGGGTCTGGCGTCGGGGCCTGCCGTGCCTTTGGCGCCAGACCATTTTGACAAGCTGCGTGAGCGCGCACGGAACCGCAAGTGAAGCCTTCGCATTGGTCACCTTCAGCGGTTCGAGATCTTGATCAGGCAGCAGCCTGGTATGCAGATCAGGGCGGAGAAGTGCTGGAAGTCGGCTTCATCGATGCGGTGGAATCCGTCGTCAAGCTGATCGAGGCCCATCCGGGTGCTGGTTCCGCACTGCATGCGGGTCTGTTGCCCTCGCTGCCAGCGCCGTTGCGTTTTCATCCGGTTCGTCGCTTCGACGGCTACCTGGTCTATTACGTGGAGCTACCTGAGCATGTTTCCATCGTGCGCATCTGGAATGCTTCGCGGGGCATGGAAGCGCTGTTCGAAGGCGAGGAGCTCAACCCCGATATTGGTTCGTCGCATCCAGGATACTGATCAATGACATTCCTCCCGCAACTCCGTATTCCCGCCACCTACATGCGCGGCGGCACCAGCAAGGGCGTGTTCTTCCGCCTGCAGGACCTGCCCGAAGCCGCGCAGGTGCCGGGCGCCGCACGCGATGCACTTCTGATGCGTGTGATCGGCTCGCCCGATCCGTATGGCAAGCAGACCGATGGCATGGGCGGTGCCACCTCCAGCACCAGCAAGTGCGTGATCATCTCCACTTCTTCGGTGCCGGACCACGATGTGGACTACCTGTACGGCCAGGTCTCGATCGATACCGCCTTCGTTGACTGGAGCGGCAACTGCGGCAACCTCAGCACCGCAGTTGGCCCGTTCGCGATTGCCAATGGCCTGATCGATCCCGCCCGCGTGCCGCGCGATGGCCTGTGCACCGTGCGCATCTGGCAGGCCAACATCGGCAAGACCATCATCGCCCACGTGCCGATGCGCGATGGCGAAGTGCAGGAGATCGGCGATTTCGAGCTGGACGGCGTGACCTTCCCGGCCGCCGAGATCCAGCTGGAATTCATCGACCCATCCGACGATGGCGATGCCGGCGCGATGTTCCCGACCGGCAACCTTGTGGATACCCTGGATGTGCCGGGCGTGGGCAGTTTCGAGGTGACGATGATCACCGCCGGGATCCCGACCATCTTCCTCAATGCTGCCGACCTGGGATACACCGGCACCGAGCTGCAGCCGGCGATCAACGAAGACAAGGCAGCGCTGGAGCGCTTCGAGAAGATCCGCGCCTACGGCGCCTTGCGCATGGGCCTGATCAGGAACCTGGAAGACGCGGCAACCCGCCAGCACACACCGAAGGTCGCCTTCGTGGCACCGGCACAGGACTACGTGTCGTCCAGCGGCAAGGCCATTCCGGCCTCGGCGATCGACCTGCATGCGCGTGCGCTGTCGATGGGCAAGCTGCATCACGCGATGATGGGGACCGCCGCCGTGGCGATCGGTACCGCAGCGGCGATTCCGGGCACCCTGGTCAATCGCGCGGCCGGTGGTGGTGAACGCGAAGCGGTGACCTTCGGCCATCCGTCCGGCACGCTGCGCGTGGGTGCGCAGGCCGCGCTCGTTGACGGCCAGTGGACGGTGACCAAGGCCATCATGAGTCGCAGCGCCCGTGTGCTGATGGACGGCAAGGTGCGGGTGCCGGCCGAATGATGCGCCGGTAAACGCCAACCAAGGTTGGCGACTACTGGGTCGCAGAGACCGATTGCTTTGGTAGATGCCAACCTTGGTTGGCATGGTGCGTGGGTAACCGCGCACCGCAACGAGGAGATCGACAATGTCTGACAGCCACACCCCATCCAACGGGCGTGCAGCGTGGGATGCGCTGCTGGTGGACATCGTCGATTACGTACGCGACGCCCGCATCGACTCACCGCTGGCGTTCCAGACCGCACACCATTGCCTGCTCGACACGCTCGGTTGCGGGCTGGAGGCGCTGTCCTTCCCGGCCTGCAGCAAGCTGCTTGGGCCGCTGGTGCCGGGCATCAGCGTGGTCAACGGCGCGCGCGTACCGGGCACGCACTACGTGCTGGATCCAGTGCAGGCCGCCTTCAACCTCGGTGCGATGGTGCGCTGGCTCGACTTCAATGACACCTGGCTGGCCGCCGAGTGGGGCCATCCATCCGATAATCTCGGCGGCGTCCTGGCCGTCTGCGACTGGCTGGGGCGCAACGCGCAGGCCCTGCGTCGCCCGCCGCCGACCATGCACCACGTGCTGCTGGCGATGATCAAGGCGCACGAGATCCAGGGCGTGCTGGCGCTGCAGAATTCCTTCAACCGGGTCGGGCTGGACCATGTGGTGCTGGTCAAGGTCGCGACCACCGCAGTGGTTGCGCAGCTGCTGGGGCTGGATCGCGAACGCATGCTCAATGCGCTGTCGCTGGCCTGGGTCGATGGCCAGGCGCTGCGCACCTACCGGCACGCGCCCAACACCGGCTCGCGCAAGAGCTGGGCGGCGGGTGATGCGACCAGCCGGGGCGTGCGCCTGGCGCTGATGGCGGCCAGTGGCGAGATGGGCTATCCCAGCGTATTGAGTGCACCGACCTGGGGTTTCGAGGCTGTATCCATGCACGGCCAGGCGTTGACGCTGGGGCGACCGCTGGGCAGCTATGTGATGGAGAACGTGCTGTTCAAGATCAGCTACCCGGCCGAATTCCATGGCCAGACAGCCGTGGAGGCGGCGATTGCGCTGCACCAGCAGCTGCGCGCGATGGGGCGGCGGGTCGAGGACATCGCGTATATCGCGATCCGCACCCAGGAAGCCTGCATCCGCATCATCGACAAGCAGGGCCCGCTGCATAATCCGGCCGACCGCGACCACTGCGTGCAGTACATGGTGGCCATCGCGTTGCTGCACGGGCGGTTGACGGCCGAGGACTACGAGGATGACGTCGCCGCCGACCCGCGCATCGACGCACTGCGCGCGAAGATGGCCTGTCATGAGGATCCGCAGCTCAGCGCCGATTACCTGGACCCGGACAAGCGCAGCATCGCCAACGGCCTGAGCGTACGCTTCAGCGACGGTACCGAGCTGCCCGAGGTACTGGTGGAATACCCGCTGGGCCACGCGCGCCGACGTGAGGAGGGCATTCCGCTGCTGATGGACAAGTTCCGCCGGCACCTGGCCCACCGCTTCCCGACCGCCCAGCAGCAGCGCATCCTGGCCGCATCGCTGGACCCGGTGGCGCTGGCAGCGATGCCGGTGACCGACTACGTGGACCTGTACCTGCCGGGGTAGGGCGCGCCTTGGTAGGTGCCAACCTTGGTTGGCACGGGCCCAACGCCAACCAAGGTTGGCGGCTACCGGGACCGCCGGGCATGGCCCTGCGCTACCGTTCCGATGCATTCCTGCCGAATCCGCGTCAACACCTTGACGCGGCCTGCCTATAATGGCCACCTCGATCAAGGAGTGACGACATGAGCGGTCCGGCACGGCGGAAGCGGTGGGGATGGGCGGCGGCGGTGCTGGCAGGAGGCCTGTTGCTGGGCCTGGCCGGCTGCCGCAACGACAGCGGGCAGCTGCCCAAGGCCAGCGGTGAAGCCATCACCACCAAGGCCGAGCAGGTGAAGGAGTTCACCCTGCTGCGCGCGTACCCGGACCAGAAGAATGACGGCCTGTCGCTGGCGCTGGAGTTCTCGCGCCCGCTGGTCGGCACCCAGGATTTCGACACGCTGGTGCGCTTCGAGGAGAAGGTCGGCACCGACGACAGCAGCTGGACGCTGTCTGATGACGGCCTGACCCTGCGCTACCCGTTCGTCGAGGCCGGCAAGGAGTTCAGCCTGGTGGTCTCGCCGGACCTGCTTGCCGCCGATGGCAGCCGCCTGGGCAAGGAACTGAAGCAGAAGGTGTTCAGCGGCGAACTGAAGCCGGTGGTCGGCTTCGCTTCGCAGGGCAGCGTGCTGCCGGCCAAGGACAGCCGCGGCCTGCCGGTGGTGTCGGTGAACGTGCCGGAGGTCGACGTCGAGTTCCTGCGCGTGCGCGAGAAGGACCTGCCGACCTTCTTCAGCCAGTACCAGCGCGGCGGCCGCCGCGGCAGCTGGGAACTGAGCAGCGATTACGAGCGCAGCCCGATCAACAAGCTGGCCGAGCCAGTCTACGTCAACCGCTTCATCCTCGGCGGCAAGCAGAACGAGCGGGTGCTGACCTACCTGCCGACCCAGGACATCAAGGAACTGCAGGAGCCGGGCCTGTACTTCGCCCTGCTCAAGCGCACCGGCGACTACGAGGGCGAGTTCGATACCGCGTTCTTCTCGGTCAGCGACATCGGCCTGCACACCCGGGCGTACAAGGACAAGCTGTTCGTGCACACCGCCGGCCTGAAGGACGGTGCGCCGCTGAAGGGCATCGACCTGCGCGTGCTCGATGCCAAGGGCGAGGTGGTGCTGAAGGGCAGCACCGACGGCAACGGCAATGCGCTGCTGAACTACACCCTGGACGCCACCCACGTGCTGGTCGCCAGCAGCGGCAAGGACACCAGCTTCCTGCCGTTCAACCAGCCGGCGCTGGACCTGAGCGAATTCGCCGTGGCCGGCCGCGACAACGCCTGGTTCGATGTCTATGCCTGGTCCGGCCGCGACCTGTACCGCCCGGGCGAGACCGTGCGCCTGTCCGCGCTGCTGCGCGACAACGATGGCAAGCCGGTCAAGGCGCAACCGGTGTTCCTGCGCCTGAAGCAGCCCGACGGCAAGACCTTCCGCGAGACCCGCCTGCAACCGGGCGAGCAGGGCTACATCAACTTCGAGCAGGTCATCCCCGCTGAGGCGCCGACCGGGCGCTGGCAGGTGGAATTCCGTACCGACCCGGCCAGCAAGGAAGCGATCCAGGGCATGACACTGCGCATCGAAGAGTTCCTGCCCGAGCGCATGAAGCTGGACCTGGACAGCGCGCAGAAGACGCTGAAGCCGGGCGAGGAGCTGCGCCTGCAGGCCAATGGCGCCTATCTGTACGGTGCGCCCGCCGATGGCAACCGCTTCACGGCGCGCATGGCGGTGGCCGCCGAGCAGCAGCCGGTGGAAGGCCTACCGGGCTACTTCTTCGGCGACCCGACCCTGCAGTTGCCGCGCGAAGCCAAGGATGTGATCGACACCACGCTGCCGGCCAATGGCCAGCTGCGCGAGGACGTGGCCCTGCCGGAAGAGGCGGCCAAGGCCAAGGCGCCGATCGCGGTGGTGCTGTCCGGCAGCCTGTACGAGACCGGCGGCCGTACCGTCACCCGCACCCTGAAGCGGGTGATGTGGCCGGCCAATGCGCTGGTGGGCGTGCGCCCGCTGTTCAATCCCGAAGACGGTGCCGATGCCAACGGCAATGCGCGCTTCGAGCTGATGCGCGTGGATGCAGCGGGCAAGCCGCAGCCGGCCAAGGGTCTGAAGATCACCCTGGTGCGCGAACTGCGCGATTACCACTGGACCTTCAACGACAACCGTTGGGACTACGATTTCACCCGCCGTTTCGAGAACAAGGAAACGCGCACCGTCGATGCCGGCGGCAGCGCGGTGGCCTTTGATTTCCCGGTGGAGTGGGGCGAGTACCGGGTGGACGTGTTCGATCCGTCTACCGGTCTGACCAGCCGCTATCCGTTCCGTGCGGGCTGGAGCTGGGGGGATGACAACCGGGGGCTGGATGCACGCCCTGACAAGATCAAGCTGGGCCTGGACAAGACCGGCTACAAGGCAGGCGACACGCTTGAGGTGACGGTGACCCCGCCGCATGCCGGCAAGGGCATCCTGATGGTCGAGACCGACCGCATGCTGTACGTGCAGGACATCGACGCCAAGCCGGGTTCGACCTTCAAGATCCCGGTCACCGCCGACTGGGAACGCCACGACGTCTACATCACCGCGCTGGTGTTCCGTGGTGGCAGTGCGCCGAGCAAGATCACCCCGGCCCGTGCCGTGGGCGTGGTGCATGTGCCGATGGACCGCAAGGGCCGCACCGTGGCGGTCGGCCTGGCGGCGCCCAAGCAGATGCGCCCTGAGCAGGACCTGCCGGTGACGGTCAGCGCACCACAGTTGGCCGGCAAGATGGCGCACGTCACCGTCTCGGCGGTGGACGTGGGCATCCTCAACATCACCCGTTTCCCGGTGCCCGATGCCGGCGCGCACTTCTTCGCCCAGCGTCGCCTCGGCATCGATGCCTACGACATCTACAGCCGGGTGATCGAAAGCTTCGACGGCGGCGCCGGCAAGCTGAAGTTCGGCGGCGACATGGCGCTGCAGGCACTTCCGCAGGCCAAGCGCCCGACCGCACGCGTGCAGACCGTGGACCTGTTCTCCGGCCCGGTGCAACTGGATGCCAAGGGCAATGCCCGCATCCGCCTGAAGGTGCCGGACTTCAACGGCACGCTGCGGGTATCGGCGCTGGTCTACAGCGATGACCAGTACGGCAAGCGCGATGTGGAAACCGTGGTGCGTGCCCCGATCCTGGCCGAAGCCAGCATGCCGCGCGTGCTCGCCCCGGGCGACCGCAGCACCGTCACCCTGGACGTGCAGAACTTCACCGGCAAGCCGGGTGCGTTCAACGTGCGGGTGGAGACCGAGGGCCCGCTGGCACTGGCTGAAGGCACGCGCAGCGTGCAGTTGAACGCCGATGCCAAGAGCACGCTCAGCTTCCCGCTGTCGGCGCGCGAGGGCCACAGCGTGGCCAAGGTGCGCGTGCGGGTCGATGGCAATGGTTTCAGGGCCGATCGCCGCTATGACCTGCCGGTACGTGCGGCGTGGCCACAGGTGCTGCGTTCGCAGGTGCGCACGCTGGATCCGCTGGCCGCGGTCAGCCTCGACAACAGCCTGACCGAGGGCCTGATGTCCGAGTCGGTGAACGCACGGCTGCTGGTCAGCCCGCTGCCGCCGATTCCGTTCGCCAGCGCCCTGCAGGGCGCGTTGAACTACCCCTACGGCTGTGCCGAGCAGACCACCAGCAAGGGCTACGCCGCGCTGATCCTGGACCAGGCGACGTCGTCGATGCTCGGCGCCGATGGCTTGGATGCAAAGACACGCCGCGAACGCATGGAAGGCGCGTTCGGTCGGTTGGCGTCGATGCAGGTAGCCAATGGCAACTTCTCGATGTGGGGTGACGACGGTTACGTGAACCCGTGGCTGACCCCGTACATCACCGAGTTCCTGCTCGATGCCAAGGACGCCGGCTTCGCCGTGCCCGACAACGTGCTGCAGAAGGCGCTCAACCGCCTGAGCGAGGATCTGCTGTCCGGCGGCAACCAGTTCTACGGCCAGGATGACCGCGAGAAGCTGAAGTTCGCCAACCAGGCGTATTCGGGTTACGTGCTGGCGCGGGTCAACCGCGCACCGCTGGGCACCCTGCGCACGCTGTATGACAACGAGCGCAGCAAGGCGGTTGGTGGCCTGTCGCTGGTCCATCTGGGTGTGGCGCTGTCGCTGCAGGGCGATGCCAAGCGTGGCCAGGCGGCACTGGCGGCGGCGTTCGCCAAGTCCAGCAGCGAGCGCCCGTCGTACTTCGGCGACTACGGCAGCGCGATCCGCGATGACGCATTGATGATCGCGCTGACGCACGAGAACAAGCTGGCCAAGCCCGCCTGGGACGCACGTGCCGTCGATCTCGGCCGTGGCCTGGATGCGCGCCGCAATGCCGGCTGGATGTGGCTGAGCACGCAGGAACAGGTGGCGATCGCCCGCCTCGGCAAGGCGCTGGCTGCCAACCAGAAGGCGCTGGTGGCCGGTGAGCTGGTGATCGGCGGCAACAGCGAAGCCATCGGCGAGCGCAAACTATTCGGCCGCAACTTCAGCGCCACCGAACTGGCCAGCGGCGTGCGCTTCACCCCGCAGGGCCAGCCGCCGATGTTTGCCAGCATCGACGTGGCCGGCATCCCGCGCAGCGCACCGGCGCCGGACAACAGCGTGCTGGGTGTTGAACGCAGCTACTTCGGCACCGATGGCAAGCCGTGGACGCCGCGCCCGCTGAAGGAAGGCGAAGCGCTGATCGTGCGCGTCACCGTCACTGCCGACACCACCATGCCGGATGCGCTGCTGACCGACCTGCTGCCGGCGGGCCTGGAGATCGAGAACTTCAACCTCGGTGATGCCAAGCAGTGGGCTGACGTGGTGGTCGATGGCATCACCATCAGCGACCGCAGTGAAGCAGCCGATACCAAGCACGAAGAGTTCCGCGACGATCGCTACGTGGCCGCGCTGAAGCTCTCGCGTGGCAGCAAGGCCAACGTGTTCTACCTGGTGCGTGCGGTGACCCCGGGTACCTACTCGGTGCCGCCGCCGCTGGTGGAGGACATGTACCGGCCGCAGCTGCGTGGCGTTGGCCGCAGCAACCCGACCACGATCACGGTGGTGCAGCCGTGATCCCACGGATGGGCCGCGCAGGCGCGGCCCGTCCTGCGGGCAATGTGCAATGAAAGACGCAATGAAAAACCGGCTGGCGGCCCTGCGCCGCCGGCTGCAGCCGCTGTGGCCGTGGCTGCGCTGGGGTACCGCGGCGCTGCTGGCGCTGCTGCTGGTGCTGGATTTCGCCTTCCCGCCACCCTTGCCGAAGCAGCGCGACACCAGCACCCTGGTGGTGGCTGCAGACGGCACACCACTGCGTGCGTTCCCCGATGCCGAGGGCGTGTGGCGCTATCCGGCTTCCATCGACAGCGTCTCGCCGCTGTACCTGCAGGCATTGCTGACCTACGAAGACCGCTGGTTCTGGCGCCATCCGGGCATCAATCCGCTGGCGATCCTGCGGGCAAGCGGCCAGCTGCTGCGCGGCGGCCGCATCGTCTCCGGTGGCTCGACCCTGACCATGCAGGTCGCACGCATCCTCGATCCGCATACGCGCACGCCCTGGGGAAAGCTCAAGCAGATGCTGCGCGCGGTGCAGCTGGAAGTGCATCTGAGCAAGCAGCAGATCCTGGCCCTGTACCTGGAGCGCGCGCCCTACGGCGGCACCATCGAGGGCGTGGAAGCGGCCAGCTGGGCCTATCTGGGCAAGCCGGCGGCGCAGCTGTCGCATGCCGAAGCCGCGTTGCTGGCGGTGCTGCCGCAGGCACCGAGCCGGCTGCGCCCGGATCGTCACCCGGAAGCGGCGCAGAAGGCGCGTGACAAGGTGCTGACCCGCATGGCCGAACTGGGCGCGTGGACACCGGAAGAGGTGCAAGACGCGCGCATCGAGAACGTGGTGGCGCGCTCGCTGCGGCCGCCGCTGCATGCCGCGCTGCTGGCGCAGCGCCTGCATTCGGCGCATCCGGGCCAGGCACGCATCCAGAGCAGCATCGACATCGGCCTGCAGCGCACGCTGGAAGAGCGCGTGGCCAGCTATTTCTCGACGCTGCCCGAGCGTACCTCGGCCGCGCTGCTGGTGGTCGACAACCAGACCCTGCAGGCGCGTGCCTATGTCGGTACGTTGTCCTTTGGCGACCGCCAGCGGCTTGGCCACGTGGACATGGTGCAGGCCTGGCGTTCGCCCGGCTCCACGCTCAAGCCATTTCTCTACGCGATGGCACTGGATGATGGCCTGATCCATTCGGAGAGCCTGCTGGTCGATGCGCCGCAGAGTTTCGGCAGCTATCGCCCGGGCAATTTCGATATGGCCTTCAATGGGCCTGTTGGCGCCTCCAGCGCATTGCGGCTGTCACTCAACGTGCCGTCGGTGGACCTGTTGCAGCGGGTCGGGGCCGCGCGCTTTGCCGCACGCCTGTCGCATGCCGGCATCCAGCTGCGCTTTCCGCCGGGCAGCACGCCCAACCTGTCGTTGATCCTGGGCGGCACCGGCGCGCGGCTGGAAGATCTGGTCGGCGCGTTCGCCGCGCTCAACCGCAATGGCATCGCCGGGCGCGTGCGTTACACCGATGACGAGCCGATGATCGAGCGACGTCTCGCTTCGCCCGGCGCAAGCTGGATCGTGCGCGAGATGCTGGAATCGAATCCGCGCCCGGGGTACAGCGTCGGTACGTTCGATGTCGGTGGCCGCCCGCGCGTGGCGTGGAAGACCGGCACCAGTTACGGGTACCGCGATGCGTGGGCCATCGGCAGTACCCGCCATTACACCGTGGGCGTGTGGGTGGGCCGGCCGGACGGCACGCCTCTGCCGGGCCAGTACGGCGCGGTCACCGCGCTGCCACTGATGTTCGAGGTGGTGGACAGCCTGCCACGCCAACGCGGTGACTCGGCGTCCGCGCCGATGCCGGCCAGCGTCAGCCAGGAAGACGTCTGCTGGCCGACCGGTGAGCGTGCCGAAGACCTGTCTGCTGCGCTCTGCCAGCGCAGGATGTCGGCCTACCTGCTCGATGGCGCAGCACCGCCGACCTTCCCCGAGCGCGAGGCACGACGCTGGCAGCCGGGGCGGCAGCGTTTCCTGGCAGACGCCCGCAGCGGTCTGCGCGTGTCAGCCGATTGCCGCTTGCCGCACGAAGAAGTCGCGCGCGAGATCGCGCGCTGGCCAGCGTTGCTGTCACCGTGGCTGCCCAAGGCCACGCGCGAGGCCTCCCAGCTGCCGGCGCTGTCGCCGGACTGCCGTGATGATGGGCGTGAGGCCAGCGTCGCGTTGCACATCGATGGCCTCAATGATGGCGCCGTACTGGCGCGTGCACCCAACGCCGAACATGGCGTACGCCTGCAGCTGCGCGCGCTGGGCAGCGAGCAGACGGTGGACTGGCTGCTGGACGGTCGCTGGATCGCGCAGACTCATGGTGCGCAGTTGATGCAGCGCGAGTTCGCCGAACCGGGCGCGCATGCCCTGACCGCACTGGCGGCCGACGGCGCGTGGACGCAGGTGCGGTTCACCGTACTCCGGTAGGTGCCAACCTTGGTTGGCACGTCCCGTATGTCTGCCACGCTGTTGTAGAGCCGAGCCCATGCTCGGCTGCTCCTGCGACGTGCATGCAGAGGTAAGCCGAGCATGGGCTCGGCCCTACAACACCGTAGATGGCCGCGAGCCCTTGGCGTAACCGCTATTCCCCGATCCACCCATCCAGCAGGTCGGCGAATTCATCGGCGTGTTCCTCTTCCTGCGCCAGGATTTCCTCAAGGATGCGCTTGGTGGTGGTGTCGCGGTCGCCGATGAAGTTGATCATCTCGCGATAGCTGTCGATGGCGATGCGCTCGGCCACCAGGTTCTCGCGCACCATGTCGCGCAGGTCGCTGCCTTCCTTGTACTCGGCATGCGAACGCGCGGTGAGCGTATCGGGGTTGAAATCAGGTTCGCCGCCGAGCTGGACGATGCGCTCGGCCAGCTTGCCGGCGTGCGCCTGTTCCTGCTGTGCATGCTCGAGAAACTCGGCTTTCACCGCATCGGCCAGCATGCCCTTGGCCATGAAATAGTGCCGGTAGTAGCGCAGCACGCAGACGTACTCGGTGGCCAGCGCGTCGTTGAGCAGCTTGATCACCACCTTGCGGTCGGCGCTGTAGCTGTCGGTGATCGCGCCATCCTCGATGTTGCGCCGGGCGCGATCACGCAGGGTCTTGCGGTCGCTGATGCCGGGAACCTTCGCGGCGGGCTTGGGGGCTTTGGCTGGCTTGCTGGACATGGCTGGCCGTTTCCTTTTGCGGTGGAGAATCAGGTGGGCAGGTGCTCCAGCACGTACTCGGCTGAAGAGACTTCGAACTGGCCGGGTTGTTCAACCCAGGCGGCGCGCACCACGCCATCGACCACGTACAGCGCGAAGCGACGCGAGCGGATGCCCATGCCCGAGGCGCTGGCGTCGAGCTCCAGGCCGAGCGCGCGGGTCAGTTCTGCATTGCCGTCGGACAGCATCAGCAGGCCGTCGGGCACGTGCTGGTCGGTGGCCCAGGCTTTCATCACGAACGGATCGTTGACCGCCACGCAGTAGACGTCGATGCCGCGCTGGCGGAAGGCCTCGAACTTTTCGACGTAGCCGGGCAGGTGACGGGCCGAACAGGTGGGGGTGAACGCACCGGGCACGGCGAACAGCACCACCTTGCGCGCGTCGAACAGCGAATGCGTATCGAGCGTTTCGATGCCCTCGCGGATGCGCTTGAGGGTCACTTCCGGAATGCGGTCGCCAACGTGGATGGTCATGGTGGACTCCTTGCAGGGGCAGGCTAGAGGCCGGCGTGGGACAGGGGCGTCAAGACATTGGAAAACCGGCGTGCAGGCCCCATCTTCAGGCCTGGCGGGGCAGGCTTCCAGTCAAAGCCTGGGGCATGGGGATGGCAGCCGCATTGCGCAGGATCAGTCGGCCTCACCAGGGCCGCACGAGGGGCGGCGTAGCATCGCCGGCGCGTAGAATGAACCCGGGGCGGCGCCACCGGCGCGGCCGAAGCGAATCGAGGTAGATGGATGGAATTCAAGGATTACTACGCCACCCTGGGGGTGGAACCGAGCGCGGGCGAGGCGGAGATCAAGACCGCCTACCGCCGGCTGGCACGCAAGTACCACCCGGACGTCAGCAAGGAGGCCGGGGCCGAAGACAAGTTCAAGGCGGTCAACGAGGCCTACGAGGCGCTGCGTGATCCGGAGAAGCGCGCGGCCTACGACCAGCTGCGCGCGCAGGGCTATCGCCCGGGCGAGGAGTTCAACGTGCCGCCGAACTACGGCGGCGCCGGGGGCTTCAATTTCGAGGAAGTGTTCGGCGGCGGCGGCCCCAACGGCGGCTTCAGCGACTTCTTCGAAAGCCTGTTCGCGCGCCAGCGTGGCGGTGGCGGCGCTGGTCCCGGGCCGGGCTTCAGCAGCCAGGGCCATGCGCCCAATCGCGATACCCGCGCCAAGCTGTCGGTACCGCTGGAGGCGGCCTACAACGGTGACAGCCTGCGCATCACCGTCAACGGCAAGCAGCTGGACGTGCGCGTGCCCAAGGGCATCCGTCCGGGCCAGGTGATACGGCTGGCCGGGCAGGGCAATCATGGCGGCAACCTGCTGCTGGAAGTGGAGTACGCCGCGCACCCGCAGTTCGAGGTCGATGGCCGCAACATCCTCTATACGCTGCCGGTCACACCGTGGCAGGCCGCATTGGGGACCAGCATCAGCGTGCCGACCCTGGGCGGTGCGGTGGAGCTGAAGATTCCGGCCGATTCCGATGCCGGGCGCAAGCTGCGCCTGCGTGGCCGTGGCCTGCCGGGCAATCCGGATGGCGACCAGATCGTCGAGATCGAGATCGTGGCCCCGGCCGCGACCGATGAGGCGCAGAAGAAGGCATACCGGAACCTGGCCAAGGCGTTCGGCGAAACGATCTGAGGTGGATTCTGGTGGGGGCGGACCTGGGGCCACACGCTTTTCGGCCGTTCAAGGCGTGCCAACCAAGGTTGGCACCCACCGGAATGTTTCAGCCCTGCCCGGCGAACACCCGTTCCAGCACTTCGGACAGTTCGTCTTCCGAGAACGGCTTGGTGATGTAGGCCTTGGCGCCCTGGCGCATGCCCCACATGCGGTCGGTGTCCTGGTCCTTGGTGGTCACCAGGATCACCGGGATGTGGCGGGTTGCCTCGTCGCGGGCGAGGGTGCGGGTGGCCTGGAAGCCGTTGAGGTTGGGCATCACCACGTCCATCAGGACGAGGTCGGGCAGCTCGGCCTTGGCGGTTTCGACCCCGGCGGCGCCATCGGTGGCGGTCAGGATCTGGTGCCCGAGCTTCTCGACGATGCGCTGTATCCCCAACAGCTGCGACGGTGAGTCGTCGACGATCAGAATGCGTGCCATGTTGTTCCCCATGTAATGCCCGCAGTGTAGTGCGGGCACATTACCGGCGGGAGGGGACCGCCTGCCGTCCGTCGCCTGCCTGCGACGTTCAGTCGATCCGCACCACGGTGCGGCCCAGCGAGCCGCCGGCCAGCATCCGCTCGAACACGGCGGGCAGGCCATCCAGGCCGACTTCGGCAGTACAGATGCGGTCCAGGTGCTGCGGTTTCCAGTCACTGCCCAGTCGCGACCACACCTCTTCGCGCAGCCCGCGCGGCGCATTGGCCGAGGACACGCCCAGCAGCGAGACACCGCGCAGGATGAACGGCATCACGGTCATGTCCAGCGTCGGGCTGGCGGCCAGACCGGCACTGACCACGCTGCCGTAGGGCACGGTCTGCGCCAGCAGGCTGGCCAGCATGTCGCCTCCGGCATTGTCGAGGCCACCGCCGAAGCGCGCCGACTGCAGCGGGCCGGTATCGGCCAGCGCGTCGCGTGGCAGTACCTCGGTGGCGCCGATGCTGCGCAGGAAATCGGCCTGGTCCGGCTTGCCGCTGACCGCGTGCACGCTGTAGCCGGCACGGCTGAAGATCGACAGCGCCAGCGCACCGACACCGCCGCTGGCACCGGTGACCGCCAGCGGGCCGAGTTCCGGGGTCTGCCGGTTGTCCTGCATGCGCAGCAGGGCCAGCGCCGCAGTGAACCCAGCGGTGCCCAGCACCATCGCCTCGCGAGGGGTCAGCCCGGCCGGCTGGGCGATCACCGCACGCGACTCCAGCCGCACGTACTGGCTGTAGCCGCCGTCGCGGGTTTCGCTGAGGCCGCAGCCGGTGGCCAGCACCGCGTCGCCTTCACGCCAGTCAGGATCGGCGCTGGCGACTACGGTGCCGGCCACGTCGATGCCCCCGACCAGCGGGAAGCGGCGCAGGATCTTCCCCTTGCCGGTGCCGGCCAGGGCGTCCTTGTAGTTGACCGAGGACCAGTGGGCGCGGATCAGCACCTGGCCGGGGTTGAGGTCGTCGACACCCAGCTGGGCCAGGCCGCTGCGGTAGCCGGCGTCGTCGTTTTCGATACGGAAGGCGGTGAACGGGGTGGTGGGGGCCATCGGCGTTGCCTGACTTCGAGGAAAACGCCACCTTACCCCGTAGCCCCCCTTTCGATCCTGCCGATCCGCCCCATCTTGTATGATCGGTGATGGTTTCACGGCTGGCGGTGCGGGAAGGGCCCGTGCCGCAGCCCAAATCTTGATGGAGCGTGCATGGCCTGGAATACACCCGGCGGCAACAAGGGCGGACAAGGCCCCGAGGACAATCGACGCGGGCCGTTCGGGTCACGCGGCGGTGGCAATGGTGGTGGCTGGGGCGGATTGCCCGGACCACTGAAGGACCTGTTCGACGGCGGCATCGTGCGTTGGGTGGTGGCGGCCGTGGTGCTGCTGGTGCTGTTCTCCAGCTTCCAGCTGATCGGCGAACAGCAGCGTGGCGTGGTGCTGCGCTTCGGCCAGTTCTCGCGCATCCTGCAGCCCGGCCCGAACTTCAAGCTGCCGTGGCCGATCGAATCGGTCACCAAGGTCAATGCCACCGAGATCAAGACCTTCTCGATCCAGGTGCCGGTGCTGACCCGCGACGAGAACATCGTCAACGTCTCGCTGAACGTCCAGTACCGCATCGACGACCCGCAGCAGTACCTGTTCGGCACCGTGGATGCCAACCAGGTGCTGGAGCAGTCGGCGCAGAGCGCGGTGCGCGAGGAAGTCGGCCGCGCCGACCTCAACGCCGTGCTGAACAACCGTGGCCCGCTGGCCGTGGCCGCCGAAGAGCGCCTGCAGGCGCTGCTGAAGGCGTTCAAGACCGGCCTGACCGTGACCGGCCTGACCCTGCAGGACGCCCGTCCGCCGGAAGAGGTCAAGCCGGCCTTCGACGAGGTCAATGGCGCCCAGCAGGTCAAGGAACGCCTGATCAACGAAGCCCAGGCCTACGCCGCCAAGGTCGTGCCGGAAGCCCGAGGCCAGGCCTCGCGTGCCCGTACCACCGCCGAAGGCTACAAGCAGGCCGTGGTGTCCAAGGCCGAGGGTGACGCGCAGCGCTTCAGCCTGTTGCAGGCCCAGTACAAGGACGCCCCGGAAGTGACCCGCAAGCGCCTGTGGCTGGAGACCGTGCAGCAGGTGCTGAGCGAGAACCGCAAGGTGATCGGTGGCGATGGCCGCCAGCTGATCTACGTGCCGATGACCGGCGATACCCGTCCCACCACCTCGGCCCCGCCGGGGGTGACCAACCCGGAGGTGGTGATGCCGTCGCTGCCGGGCGCAGCGGTGGAACAGTCCCGTGATCCGGGCCGGCCGGTGGGCCGCCCGACCGGGCGACCGAGCGGCCGTGAGGAGGGCAGCCGATGAAGAGTCCTATCTGGATCGCCGTGATCGTGGCGGTGGTGCTGGGCCTGCTCGGCTCGGTGTACGTGGTCCGTGAGGACCAGACCGCCATGGTGCTGAACCTGGGCAAGGTGGTGCGTTCGGACATCAAGCCGGGCCTGCACTTCAAGGTGCCGGTGGTGGAAACGGTGAAAGTCTTCGACCGCCGCTTCCAGGTGCTCGACACCGCCCCGGCGCGTTACTTCACTGCTGAGCAGAAGGACGTCAGCGTCGACTTCTTCGCCATCGGCTACATCTCCAACGTGGGTGACTACTTCCGTGCCACCGGCGGCGATCCGCGTATCGCCAATGCCCGTCTGGCACCGATCATCACCGACTCGCTGCGCAACCAGATCAACTCGCGCACCCTGCAGCAGCTGGTTTCCGGCGACCGCAGCGAGCTGATCGCCGAGCAGCTGAAGGGGATCAACGAAGCCGTGGCCGGCCTGGGCATGCAGATGATCGACCTGCGCATCAAGCAGGTGGACCTGCCGACCGACAGCCAGGTGATCAACGACGTGTACGAGCGCATGCGCGCCCAGCGCAAGCAGGAAGCCGCCAAGCTGCGCGCTGAGGGCGAGGAGCAGTCGCTGACCATCCGCGCCCAGGCCGACCGTGACAGCACCGTACTGATCGCCGAGGCCGAGCGTGATGCCCAGCGCCTGCGCGGTGAAGGCGATGCCGACGCCGCCCGCATCTACGGCAAGGCCGGCTCGGCCGACCCGTCGTTCTACGCGTTCTACCGCAGCCTGGAGGCCTACCGTGGCTCCATGACCGACGGCAACGGCGTGATCGTGCTGGACAAGAACGACCCGTTCCTGCAGTACCTGAAGAACGACCGCTGAGGTCGCAGGGCGTTACCCCACGGGGCCCGGCTGAATGCCGGGCCCCGTGTTTTTTCCGGAGTCCCCCCCATGAAAGATCTGTTCGCCGCCGTCTGCCTGGTGGCGGTGCTGGAAGGCCTGTTCCTGTTCGTCGCACCGTTCGCCTGGAAGCGCATGGCCGAGCGCCTGCTGGACATGCCGAGCCCGGCCCTGCGCAGCTTCGGCGGGCTGGTGCTGCTGGCCGGCCTGAGCCTGCTGTGGTGGGCACGGCACTGAACCCCGCCCTGTAGCGTCCGAGCCCATGCTCGGGCGGCGCCGCGCAGCGGCGGAAAGGCAGCCGAGCATGGGCTCGGCTCTACATGAGACGCCGGCCTGACCGGCCGGTGAAGCCGTCCGTCGGAAAGGTGGCACCCGACCCCGGAAACCCGGATAATGCACAAAAGCCGGACGGGCCTCCCCGTTCGGCTTTTTCCGTGTCTGGGCCTTCCATCGCCGGCCGCTCCCCGTTTGGAGCCGCCTTGCAGGTGCTGGCCAGCCCCGCCACGGTTTACCCGTCCGCGGCCCCGATGGCCGCAACAAATCGAGGAGCCCGTCATGGGTCAGTCTGTCGTAGTGTTGGGTGCCCAGTGGGGCGATGAAGGCAAGGGCAAGATCGTCGATCTGCTCACTGAGGAAATCGGCGCCGTCGTGCGCTTCCAGGGCGGCCACAACGCCGGCCACACCCTGGTCATCAACGGCAAGAAGACCGTCCTGCACCTGATCCCGTCGGGCATCCTGCGTGACGATGCGCTGTGCCTGATCGGCAACGGCGTGGTGATCTCGCCCGCCGCACTGCAGAAGGAAATCGCCGAGCTGGAAGCCTCCGGTGTGGAAGTGCGTTCGCGCCTGAAGATCTCCCCGGCCGCGCCGCTGATCATGCCGTACCACATCGCCCTGGACCAGGCGCGCGAGCGCGCTGCCGGCGGCAAGGCGATCGGCACCACCGGCCGTGGCATCGGCCCGGCCTACGAAGATAAGGTGGCGCGTCGCGGCATCCGCATCGCTGACCTGCACTACCCGAAGCAGCTGGAAGAACTCCTGCGCACCGCGCTGGATTACCACAACTTCGTGCTGACCAAGTACCTGAACACCGATGCGGTCGACTTCCAGAAGACCTTCGACGAAGCGCTGGCCTTCGGCGAATACGTGCAGCCGATGAAGTCCGACGTGGCCGGCATCCTGCACGACCTGCGCAAGCAGGGTAAGCGCGTGCTGTTCGAAGGTGCGCAGGGCGCGCTGCTGGACATCGACCACGGCACCTACCCGTACGTCACCAGCTCCAACACCACCGTCGGTGGTGCGCTGGCCGGTTCCGGCGTCGGCGCCGATTCGATCGACTATGTGCTGGGTATCGCCAAGGCCTACGCCACCCGCGTCGGCGGCGGCCCGTTCCCGACCGAGCTGGACGACGAAGTCGGCCAGGGCATCCGTGACCGCGGCGCCGAGTACGGTGCTTCGACCGGCCGTCCGCGTCGTTGCGGCTGGATGGACATCGTCGCGCTGAAGCGCGCAGTGGCCATCAACGGCATCAGCGGCCTGTGCATCACCAAGCTGGATGTGCTGGACGGCATGGAAAAGCTGAAGGTCTGCATCGCCTACGAATACAACGGCAAGCGTACCGAGTACGCGCCGCTGGACGCGCAGGGCTGGGAAGAGTGCACCCCGGTGTACCTGGAGTTCCCGGGCTGGAGCGAGAACACCCACGGCATCACCCACTGGGACGAGCTGCCGCCGGCCGCACGTGCCTACCTGCGGTCGCTGGAAGAGCTGGCGGGTTGCCCGATCAGCATCGTCTCCACCGGCCCGGACCGCGACCACACCATGGTCCTGCAGGATCCGTTCGCCTGAGTGAGTGACCGGTAGCGCTGGGCCATGCCTGGCGTCGCAGAAAGAAGAAGCCCCGCGAACGCGGGGCTTTTTCGTTACTGTGTCGCCAGTGCCGGCGAGGAAGCGAAGCGATGACCAGGATGTCAGCGTGAAAGGCGAGACCGTGGTGCGGGTCACCCTGTGGGTGTTGTGGAGCCTGTGGGGCATCGCCTGCGCGGTTCTGGCGCTCGGCGCGATCGCCAACCATCTGGCCTCGCGTACCCAGACCCTGCCGCTGCTGCTCAGCCCCGGCGCGACGGCCGAGGTCACCGTCTACCGCTTCATCGATGACCAACTGCGGCTGCGACTGCGCTATGCCGCAGACGGTACTCAGGCTGACCCTGAAGTTCTGCTGCGCATCGATACTCCCACCGATCATGGAGATTTCCGCGCGGGAGAGCGTTCGGGCGTGGCCGGGCAGGGCATCAACCGCAGGCTGGCATCGGTTGAATCCAGCGGCCTCACGGCGTCCTACTTCGGCTATGGCCGCGGCGATGCATTGCCACGCGGACGCTCATGGCTGCGGGTAACCGTGCTGGAGGTGGACCCGGCGCTGGCGGGCAGGGCGGCCGTGATCGAACTGCAGCCCCCACTGGACCTGTTGAAGCTGACCGACCTGGACTACGTCTGGCTGTGGCCGTTCTTCTTCTGGAAGGTGGCGGCACTGTTCCTGCTGATTCCTGGGGGCGCGTTGGCGGTGTTCACGTTCACCTTGCGGCGCTGGCAGCGCCGGGCGTCGAAGCAGCCGATTTCAGCAGCGGATACGGATTGATCGATTCCCCCTTCCACCACTGCTTCTCCGGCCCCAGTACGTGTACTTCGAAATGCAGGTGCGGGGCCTCCGCGCTGGCATTGCCGGTGCTGCCCACATAACCGATCACCTCGCCGCGCTTGATCACCTGCTTTTCGGCCAGGCCATCGGCATAGCGCTGCAGGTGCGCGTAGTAGTAGCACCAGCGTCCGCTGGGCTCGAACTGGTAGATGGTCAGCCCACCGCGCTTGCTGTCGAACAGCTTCTCCACCGTGCCGTCGGCCACGGCCAGCACCGGCGTACCGGCATCGGTCATGATGTCGATTGCATCGTGCACGCGGCCCTCGCTGCGTGCATCGGTGAAGGTGTCGCGCAGTTGCGAGGGCAGTACCCCCTGCACCGGCAGCAGCAGATCCACGGGTGCATCGCTGGCGCTGGCTGACGTTGGCAAGGATGCGGATGCTGGAGCATTCACGTGCGGCACTGCCGACGCCTTCGCCGGTGCAGCAGCCACCGCTGGTTGCGATGCGGGCGCCACAACGGCCACCGGTTCACCCACATCGCGGCGCAGCCACCAGCCCACTCCCACACCCAGCAGCACGCCCAGCACGATCAGCTGCGAAAGACGCATCGGCTCACTCCTGCATCACCACGGGAACGGAGGTATCCACCGCATCGGCCACACGCAGCGCATCCCAGTTGGTCATGCGCACGCAGCCATGCGATTCGGTCTTGCCGACATGGCCAGGCACCGGCGTTCCGTGCAGGCCATAGTGGGGTTTGGACAGATCGATCCAGACCCGGCCGACGGGATTGTTCGGACCGGGCGGCAGCGTGGCCTTCTTGTCGCCCTTGCGCGCATCCCAGAACAGCTTGGGGTTGTAATGGAATGGCGGGTCGCGATACACGCCGAGAATCTTCCATTCGCCGATCGGCAGCGGATCGTGCTGGCTGCCGGAAGAGACCGGCACCTGCGCGATCACCTTGCCCTGCGCATCCAGCAACTGCAGGGTGGAATCGGACTTGTCGACCACGATCCTGGCCGCCTTCGGCAACGCCCCCGGTGCGATGTTGGGCACCTGGATGCGGTTGCCGGCCTTGGCCAGATCGACGCCGGGGTTGAGTGCCTTCAGCAATGCCGGCGAGGCATGGAAGCGCTCGCCCAGTGATTCCTCGACGCTGCTGTAGCCCAGTGCTTTCAGCTTGGCCTGGGCGGCCGGTCCTTTCGGGACCGGCTGGAACGGGCCTCCCACGTCATCGGCGGTCAATGTGTAACTGGCAAGCGGTGTGGTCGCATCGGCCTGCAGTGCTTTCCAGGTGGCATCGTCCAGCTCACCGGTCACCGTCAGCCCGTGTGCGGCCTGGAAACCGGACACCGCGCGGCGCTGATTGCTGCCGACCTCACCGTCGATCTCGCCCGGGGAGAAATTGGCGCGATCCAGAAGCACCTGGGCGTGCAGCGGCGAGCGCGCCGCGGTATCGGGTCCGGCCTTCTCGGCAATGGGCTCCGGCAGCTGGGCCGGCGGCGGCACCTGCGCGAAGGCGGGAGACACCAGCAAGGACAGGGCGAGCAGGGCAGGGCGGTGTACGGGCATGGAGGTCTCCGGCAGATGGCAGCTCCACCCTGCCCGCAGAGGCTGCGCAGCCCCCGTGAAAGCATCCTGATGCCGGCATGAGCAGGGTAGCCCTGGCGTGGCCCGGGCCCTTGTCGCAGAAGCGTAGTGCGTGGCATCACCAAGGTGAACGGCTGCCGACGCCCGTGCATGTTGCCGGTCAAGAATGCCGGCGGCGCGGCCGATAGGGGCGCATCCCCCCGTTTTGGATGTACCGATGAACTACTTGAGGAATGTCAGGGTTGCCTGGCGTCTTGGGCTGGGCTTTGGCCTGCTGTTGTTGCTGGTTGCCGCCGTGGTGGCCACCGGCGCCACCGCCAGTGTCGTGCAGAAGCGCGCGATGCAGAAGGTGGTCGACATCAGCGTGGCCAAGGTGCGTCTGTTGTCGCAGATGCTCGATACCAACAACCAGATGATGGTGGTGCGCCGCGAGATGCTGATCCGCCAGGGCGAAGATCGCGGACACGACGAGCAGCGCATCGCCGATCTGGTCAAGCGCTACGAGGCCAGCTGGACCGCCTACCAGGCGCTGCCCAGCGACGCCCAGGGCAAGGCCATCGCGGAAACCATCGCGGCCAAGCGTGCCGTCGCGCGCCCGCTCAACAAGCAGACCAGCGAACTGATGGAGCAGGGTGACTACCCGGGCGCCGTGGCGCTGACCCTGGGCCCGGTGCAGGAAGCCGCCAATGGCTGGAACAAGGCGCTGTCCGATGGCGTGGACTTCGAAGAGAAGGAAAGCCGCGATGCAGCCGCCGAGGCGATCAGGCTGGGCGAGCGCAGCCTGCTGCAGCTGCTGGTGCTGGGCGGCGTCGCGCTGCTGGTGGGCATCGGTGCCTCGGTGATGATCGGCCGCAGCCTGACCGGCCCGCTGGCCCGCGCGGTGAACCTGGCCGAGCGCCTGTCCAAGGGCCAACTGGACCAGGAGTTCCGCCTTGGTGGCCGTGACGAACTGACCCAGCTGGGCGAGGCGATGGCCAGCGTGCGGCAGAGCGTGCAGGCGGCGATCGGCGCGCAGCTGCAGATGGCCGAACAGCATGAGGCCGGTGCGATCCGCTATCGCATGGATGCCAGTGCGTTCCCCGGTGATTTCGGCCGCATGGTGCAGGCCACCAACAGCCTGGTCGAATCGCACGTGCAGGTTGAGCTGCTGATGGCCGAGGTGATGCAGCGCTACGCCATCGGTGACCTCAGCCGTGATCTGCCGGACTACCCGGGCGAGAAGGGCACACTGACCCGCACCCTGGCGGCGGTGAAGCAGAGCCTGATGGCGATCAACGCGCAGATCGATGAACTGGCCCGCGCCGCACGCGCCGGTGATTTCAGCATGCGTGGCGATGCCGCAGCGTTCCAGTACCAGTTCAAGGCGATGGTCGAGCACCTCAACGGCATGATGGCCAGTTCGCAGGCCAGCATCGCCGACGTCTCCGACGTGCTGCGTGCAATCTCGCACGGCGACCTGACCGCGCGCATGGAGGGCGAGTACGACGGAGTGTTCGCGCGCATGCGCGACGACGCCAACACAACCACCGCGCAGCTGACCGGCATCGTGCGGGGCATCCAGGTGGCCGCCGACAGCATCAACAACGCAGCGCAGGAACTGGCCGCCGGCAACAACGACCTGTCGCGCCGCACCGAGCAGCAGGCCGCCAACCTGGAAGAGGCCGCAGCATCGATGGAGGAGCTGACCTCCACCGTGCGCCAGAATGCCGAGCTGGCCCGTCAGGCCGACAGCGAAGCGCATGCCGCCGGTGCCGCAGTGCGCGAGACCGAGCAGGCCATGGCACAGATGGCATCGGTGATGGGCGAGATCGATCAGTCATCGGCACGCATCTCGGAGATCTCCACGGTGATCGACGGCATCGCGTTCCAGACCAACATCCTGGCGCTGAATGCTGCGGTGGAAGCCGCCCGTGCGGGCGAGCAGGGCCGTGGGTTTGCCGTGGTTGCCAGCGAAGTGCGCACGCTCGCGCAGCGTGCCGGCGTGGCCGCCAAAGAGATCAAGGAACTGATCGAAGACGCCGCTGCCAAGGTGAAGAGTGGCCTGGCGGTCACCGTTGAATCCGAAGCCGCCATTGCGCGCGTGGCCCAGGCCAGCTCGCGCACCACCCAGCTGATGAGCGACATCGCAGCGGCCAGCAAGGAACAGGCGGCCGGTATCGAGCAGGTCAACCAGGTGGTGGTGCAGATGGACCAGGTGACCCAGCAGAACGCTGCACTGGTGGAAGAAGCGACCGCGGCCAGCCGCGCGCTGGAGGAGCAGGCGCATGCACTGACCACGTCGGTGTCGGTGTTCAAGGTGGAAGGTGAAGTGCAGGACAGGTCTATGCGATCAAAGTCCGCCGCGTGATGAATGGCTCGCGCGCTGGAGTGGCTCCAGCGCGCGCATTTGGATTGTTCATGCCAATGCTAGGTGCCGAAGAACAGCCGAATCGCATTGATGATGGTGGATGAGTGCGAGCCGATGGCCGTGGTTTTCTCCAGGCGTTCCAGCTTGTTCACGGCTTGATGCTCTGGTGCCGAGTTCACGTGGATACTGCCGACGTACATCACCGACCCCAAGGCGGCATTGTCCATTGACGCAGGTGCTGTACCCGTCGCTTCAGCCTTGGATTCGGGGAAAAATGGTTCGCCGCTGTGACGCAGGAACTGCCGGTCGGGCAGAAGCTCGTTGACCAGCGCATCTGGGGTCAGTTCGAGTAGCCGACGCATTCTGGCAAGTTCGGAATCGATCCGAATGGCAATTGATGCGAATAGAGTGTGCGGGATCTTCTTTTGTCTTACTTCGACTCGCCACGTGTAGATATCCACGGGATTGTCGAATGGGTAGAGTTGCTCCAGCCCCAGCGCACACAATCGTTTCAATGGCGTTGGGCCCAATGCAATCGAGCATGCATGAACCTCCACTGCAAGCTCGTAGAGCCGGGGTGCCCCGAATTCGTCGTCATGGCCCTGCTTTCTGCCAGACGGGTAATGCTTCATCAGCAGATGGAAGTATTCGTTGTGTGCATTCTGGAAAGCATCAAGCAGCGTTTCTGGATTCATGTGGACCAAGAGTACGGGTTGGCAGGTCCGATCCCGTGCAGGTTCAGGATTTCTGAGGGCTCCAGGATCGGCGTCTCCAATGATTTGACCTTCCGGCGGGTGGTGCAAGCCAATCGGCGAGTTCGGGCACAAGGGCCGGAACGGTCATCGTGGGTGTCAACTACGGGCGGGTGACTTCTTGGTGGTCGCCTTCTTCGCCGCCTTGCGCCCACTGCCACTGCGCTTGCCCCCACCATCCTGCTTGTTCACGGTGGCCCAGGCGATGCGTTCGGCGGTGCTTTTACTGGCACCACGCTCGCGCTCGCTGTCCTCGATGTGCTCGGCTTGGCGCTTCTGCTTTTCGGTATAGGCGGACTTGTCACCGCGGGGCATGACCGGTCTCCGGCAGGAACTGGCCTCACGGTGGACCTGGCAGCGTTAAGCGCAAGTCCCGCAAGGGTGATCGCACCGGCAAGGGGCCTCGGCTATGCTTGCCGCATGCGAGTCGAGCCCGCCGACATCGAAGCCCTGTTCGACGCCATCCCGGATGTGCTGTTCTTCATCAAGGATCTCCAGGGGCGTTACACCCACGTCAACCAGACCATGCTGCGGCGGCTGGGCCTGCGCGCGCGCAAGGACGTGATCGGGCGCACCGCGGCCGAAATCTACCCGACCGGCCTCAGCGCGGACTACGTCGACCAGGACGCCCGCGTGCTGTCCGGCGAGGTGATCGAGAACCTGATGGAGCTGCACCTGTTCGCCAACCGCGAACCGGGCTGGTGCCTGACCTGCAAGCGCCCGCTGGTGGTCGATGGGGCCATCGAGGGGTTGATCGGCATTTCCCGCGACCTTGGCCAGAAGGACAGCCTGGGTACCCAGTACGAACAGCTGCGGCTGGCACTGGCCCACCTCAACGCGCACTACGCCGAGAACGTGCGCATGCAGACCCTGCTGGACATCACCGGCTTTTCGCTGTCCAAGCTGGAGCGCAGCTTCCGCAAGGTGTTCCAGATGACCCCGCAGCAGGTGCTGACCCGGCTGCGGATCCAGATGGCCATGCACCTGCTGCACGGTGACGAGAGCATCGCCAGCATCGGCCAGGCCTGCGGTTTCAGCGACCAGAGCGCCTTCACCCGCAAGTTCAAGGCTGAAACCGGTTTCTCGCCGCGCGCCTACCGTGCCCGTATCGGCGGCAACGTCGGCGAGCCCGCACTGGCCTGAGCGGCCTGCTGCGCTGTGCCTATCCCCGCGGGCATGGGACAGGGTAAGGTGTCGCCCCTGTAGCCCGCCGCCAGCCCCGTCGATGCCCAACTCGATTCCGACCGCTTCGCCGTCCCGCCTCGGACATTCGCTCAAGCCCCGCCAGCTGATCATGATGGGCCTGGGCAGCGCCATCGGCGCCGGCCTGTTCCTCGGCTCGGGCGTGGGCGTGCAGGCGGCCGGTCCGGCGGTGCTGGTGTCGTATCTGGTCGCTGGCGCGCTGGTGATCATCGTGATGAACGCACTGGGCGAAATGGCGGCGGCCAAACCAACCAGTGGCGCGTTCTCGGTCTATGCCGCCGATGCCATGGGCGCCACCGCCGGTGCCACCGTGGGCTGGCTGTGGTGGGTGCAGCTGGTGATCGTGATCGCTGCCGAGGCGGTGGGGGCGGCCGGTCTGCTGGCCACCGTCTGGCCAGCGGTACCTGTACCGATGGCGGCGCTGGCCTTCATGCTGTTCTTCACCGCGATCAACCTGCTCGGGGTGAAGAACTTCGGCGAGTTCGAATTCTGGTTCGCCATCCTCAAGGTCGCGGCGATCCTGGCCTTCATCGCCATCGGCGTGGCGCTGCTGATGGGCTGGCTGCCGCAGGTGACCTCGCCGGGCCTGAGCAACTTCACCGAACACGGTGGCTTCGCACCGAAGGGCCTGGCCGGCATCGGTGCCGCGCTGCTGGTGGTGGTGTTCGCCTTTGGCGGCACCGAGATCGTGGCCGTCGCTGCTGCCGAGACCGAAGACCCGGAACGCAGCATTGCCCGTGCGATCCGCACGGTGGCCTGGCGCATCCTGGTGTTCTACATCGGCTCGCTGAGCGTGATCATCGCTGTGGTGCCGTGGACCAGCGAGGCGCTGAAATCGCCGTTCGCTGCGGTGCTGGATATCGCCCGTATCCCGGGCGCGGGCACCGTCATCACCCTGATCGCGGTGATCGCGCTGCTGTCGGCGCTCAATGCCAACCTCTACGGCGCCTCGCGCATGATGTATTCGCTGGCGCAGCGTCGTGAAGCCCCTGCCGTGCTGGGCTGGACCGACCCGCGCCAGGTGCCGGTCATCGCCGTGCTGGCCAGCGTGCTGTTCGGTTTCGCCGCCACCGTGATGGAACTGCTGTTCCCGGACCGGGTGCTGCCGGTGCTGCTGAACATCGTCGGTTCCACCTGCCTGCTGGTGTGGACGCTGTCGCTGGTCTCGCAGCTGGTTCTGCGCCGCCGCGCGGATCGCCTGGGCACCCGCCTGCCGTTCCGCATGGCTGGTTTCCCGTGGCTGACGGTGTGCGCGCTGGCGATCCTGGCGCTGATCTTCGGCCTGCTGCTGAGCGAGTCGCACACCCGCCTGCAGTTCCTGTCGATGGTGGCGCTGACCGCCACCATCGCCGCCGGCAGCGCCATCGCCCGGCGCATGCGCGAGGCGTGATCCCGTAGAGCCGACCCTACGGTCGGCTGCCGTTCGGGCAGATGTCAGCCGAGCATGGGCTCGGCTCTACAGAGGGCATACATTCGGCGTGTAATCCTGCTTGCGTGGGCCGTCACCGGCCCGTCGACCGGGAGTACCGCATGCTGCGCAGCCGTCCCTTCCTGATGTTCACCGGCCAGGCCGAGGCCGCGCTGGCCCTGTACGCCGAAGCCTTTGCCGATTTCCGCCTGCTGGCCCTGCAACGCCATCCTGATGGCGCCGGCGCCGGCGTCGGCGTGCCCGGGCAGGTCCGCCAGGCCATCTTCCTGCTCGGTGGCACCCACTACCTGTGCTTCGATAGCCTGGACGTGCACGATTTCACCTTCTCGCCATCGATCTCGCTGTTCGTGGAGTGCTCCGGTGCCGAGCAGTTCGAGCGCGCCGCGCGCGTGCTGGGCGAGGGTGGGCACTGGCTGATGCCGGTGGGCGATTACGATTTCAGCAACCGCTACGGCTGGGTGCAGGACCGCTTCGGGGTGTCGTGGCAGTTGAGCCTGGGGCAGATGCCGGACCCGTGATCGGATCATGGTGGGTGTGGACCTTGGTCCACACTCTTTAAAAAAAAACGGCCCGCTTGCGCGGGCCGTTTGTCGATCATGCCTCGACTTCATCGTCCTTGTAGGCATCGACCGGGATGCAGGCGCACATCACGTTCTTGTCGCCGTACACGTTGTCCACGCGCGCCACCGGCGGCCAGTACTTGCTCTGCTTCAGGCTGGCCAGCGGGAATGCAGCCAGTTCACGCGGGTAGGCGTGGGTCCACTCGCTGGCGGTCACTGCGGTCGCAGTGTGCGGCGCGTTCTTCAGCGGGTTGTCCTCGCGGTCCAGGCGGCCGTCTTCGATCGCGGTGATTTCCTCGCGGATCTGGATCATCGCGCTGATGAAGCGATCCAGTTCGTGCAGCGATTCGCTCTCGGTCGGCTCGACCATCAGCGTGCCAGCCACCGGGAAGCTCAGGGTCGGGGCATGGAAGCCGAAGTCGATCAGGCGCTTGGCCACATCCTCGGCGCCGATGCCGCTGGTCTTCTCCAGCGGGCGCACGTCCAGGATGCACTCATGCGCCACCAGGCCGTTGCGGCCGGTGTACAGGGTCTTGAAGTGCGGGGCCAGGCGCTTGGCGATGTAGTTGGCGTTGAGCTGCGCGACCTGGGTGGCCTTGCGCAGGCCTTCGCGGCCCATCATCGCGATGTACATCCAGCTGATCGGCAGGATCGAGGCGCTGCCGAAGCTGGCGGCGCTGACCATGCCGACCGGGCCGTTGTCACCCAGCTTGCCCGGCAGGAACGGTGCCAGGTGCTCCTTGACCGCGCACGGGCCGACGCCCGGGCCGCCGCCGCCGTGCGGGATGCAGAAGGTCTTGTGCAGGTTCAGGTGCGAAACGTCCGAACCCCACTTGCCCGGCTTGGCCACGCCCACCAGGGCGTTCATGTTGGCGCCGTCGGTGTACACCTGGCCACCGTGCTGGTGGATGATCTCGCAGATCTCGACAACTTCTTCCTCGAACACGCCGTGCGTGGACGGGTAGGTCATCATGATCGCGGCCAGGCGGTCGCTGTACTTCTCGGCGTTGAGGCGGATGTCCTCGACGTCGACGTTGCCGTTGGCATCGGTCTTGGTGACCACGACCTTCATGCCACACATCTGTGCCGAAGCCGGGTTGGTGCCGTGCGCAGAATCCGGGATCAGGCAGATGTCGCGGTGGCCCTCACCGCGCGAGCGGTGGTAGGCGCGGATCGCCAGCAGGCCTGCGTACTCGCCCTGCGCGCCGGAATTCGGCTGCAGGCTGACCGCGTCGTAGCCGGTGCATTCGACCAGCATCGCTTCCAGCGTATCGATCAGTTCCTTGTAGCCCAGCGCCTGGTCGGCCGGCACCAGCGGATGGATCTGCGAGAACTCCGGCCAGGTCACCGGGATCATTTCGGCGGTGGCGTTGAGCTTCATGGTGCACGAGCCCAGCGGGATCATCGTGCGGTCCATCGCCAGGTCCTTGTCGGCCAGCGAGCGCAGGTAGCGCAGCAGTTCGTGCTCGCTGTGGTGGGTGTTGAACACCGGGTGGGTCAGGAACGCGGACTGGCGCAGCAGGCCGGCCGGCAGCGCATCGGCAGTGCTGGCATCCAGCGCATCGACATCCAGCGTGGCACCGAACACGGCAGCCACGGCAACAATGTCGGCGCGGGTGGTGGTTTCGTCCAGGCTGATGCCGACCGAGTCGCTGTCGATCGCGCGCAGGTTGTAGCCGGCGGCGCGCGCCTTGGCGTGGATCTCATCAGCGTGCACGCCGGTGATGTGCAGGGTGTCGAAGAAGTCGCCACCGACCTGCACGCCGGCATTGCGCAGCGCTGCGGCCAGGATGGAGGCCAGACGGTGGGTGCGGCGGGCGATGCGGGTCAGGCCCTCCGGTCCGTGGTAAACGGCGTACATCGAGGCCATCACCGCCAGCAGCACCTGCGCGGTACAGATGTTGGAAGTCGCCTTCTCGCGGCGGATGTGCTGCTCGCGGGTCTGCAGGGTCAGGCGGTAGGCCGGGTTGCCCTGGGCATCGACCGAAACACCGATCAGGCGGCCTGGCATCGAGCGCTTGTAGGCGTCACGGCAGGCCATGAAGGCGGCGTGCGGGCCACCGAAGCCGAACGGCACGCCGAAACGCTGGCTGTTGCCGACCACGATGTCCGCGCCCCATTCGCCCGGGGCAGCCAGCAGGGTCAGGGCCAGCAGGTCGGTGGCCACGGCCACCAGGCCGCCGCGTGCGTGCACGGCATCGACCAGCGCCTTGTAGTCGCCCACTTGGCCGAAGGTGTCCGGGTACTGCAGCAGCAGGCCGAAGGCTTCCGCGTCCAGTGCTTCAGCCGGGGTGCCGACGCGCAGCACGATGCCCATGGGCTCGGCGCGGGTACGCAGCAGTTCCAGCGTCTGCGGGTGCACGGCGTCGTGCACGAAGAAGGTGTCCGACTTGGACTTGGCCGAGCGCTTGGCCAGGGTCATCGCTTCAGCAGCGGCGGTGGCTTCGTCCAGCAGCGAGGCGTTGGCGATTTCCATGCCGGTCAGGTCGGCGCACAGGGTCTGGAAGTTGATCAGCGCTTCCATGCGGCCCTGCGAGATTTCCGCCTGGTACGGGGTGTAGGCGGTGTACCACGCCGGGTTTTCCAGGATGTTGCGCAGGATCACGTTCGGCGTGTGGGTGCCGTAGTAGCCTTGGCCGATGAAGCTGCGCAGCACGGTGTTCTTGTCGGCGATCGCACGGATCTTCGCCAGTGCCTGCACTTCGGTCATCGACTCCGGCAGCGCCAGCGGCGCCGGCGACTTGATCTTGGCCGGCACGATGGCATCGGTCATCGCATCCAGCGACGCGTGGCCGACGACGTCGAGCATCTGCGCGATCTCGGCGTCATTGGGGCCGATGTGGCGCTCGACGAACGCGTTGTGGTGCTCGAGCTCACGCAGGGAAGGGGTGTTCTGGGACATGGCGAAGGATCCGTCAGGAAAGGGCACACGCACGGGCACAAGCCGCCGGTCGGCGGTCTGCGGGGCGCCCCTCTGTCCTTTTGCCTGAGAGTTTAAAAGCGCGGAAAACCGCAGCTTCGTGCCCCTTCGGCGCCGGATCGAACCGGTCTCTCCAGAGTTGTGTTACGGGTGGTATCGGGCCTGAGCGATTACGGGCGTTGCGCCTTCGGCAGCGGTGTTCCGCTTCTCCCACCGTGTTGCCCGCTGATTATAGCCCGTTGCGGGCGCGGCGGCCGCCTCCGCCCCCTGACCGCCGCGCCTGAATGGCCGATGGCCCGGCCGTGCGTTTTGTGCAGTGCTGCATGGCATCAAGCGCAATCCCCACCTATGATGGGCGGATACCCGAATTCATCTGGCGCCGTCCCCGTTGCTGCGGGACCGGCGCCCGCCGTGCTTGCCCCGCATGGCCCTGCCGGACGTTTCCTCCATGACCGCCGCTGTTGCCCCCTCCACCCGCCGCATGGCCCTGCTGCTTGCCGGCCTGGCCATGTTCGGCCCGTTCTCGATCGACACCATCTTCCCGGCGTTCCCGCAGCTGGCCCAGCGCCTGGCGGTGGACGAGGTGGCGGTGCAGCAGACCATCAGCGTGTACCTGCTGTTCTACGGCCTGATGAGCCTGGCGCACGGCCCGCTGTCCGATGCCTGGGGCCGCAAGCGGGTGATCCTGGGCGGCCTGGTGGTGTTCGTCGGCGCCTCGGTCGGCTGTGCGCTGTCCACCGACCTGAGCACGCTGCTGGCGTTCCGCGCGCTGCAGGGCCTGTCGGCAGGTGTCGGCATGATCGTCGGCCGCGCGGTGATCCGCGACCTGTACCACGGCCACGATGCCCAGCGGCTGATGAGCCAGGTGTCGATGCTGTTCGGCATCGCCCCGGCCATCGCACCGATCATCGGTGGCTGGATCCTGCTCAGTGGCGCAGGTTGGCCGCTGATCTTCTGGTTCCTGGTGGTGTTCGCACTGGTCCTGCTGGCGGCCACCGCGCGCTTCCTGCCGGAAACCCATCCGGTCGAGGCGCGGGTGCCGCTGTCGCCGCGCGTGCTGCTGCGTGACTACGTGCGCATCGGCTTCAACCCGCGCTTCCTGCGCCTGGCGCTGGCCGGCAGCATCGGTTTCGGCGGCATCTTCCTGTACATCTCCTCGGCGCCGGTGTTCGTGATGCAGCACCTGCACCTGGGCGAGGGCGGTTTCGCGTGGTTGTTCATCCCCACCATCGGCGGCATGACCACCGGCTCGTTCCTGTCCGGGCGCATGGCCGGGCACACCACGCCCACACGCCAGGTCGCCATCGGTTTCAGCCTGTGCGCGCTGTCGGCGCTGTTGAATGTCGGCTACGTGGCGCTGTCGCCGCAGTTCGTGCTGCCGTGGGCGGTGCTGCCGATCTTCCTGGGCGGCATGGGCATGTCGCTGATCTTCCCGATCCTGGCCCTGGCGGTGCTGGACATGTACCCGCACCAGCGTGGCCTGGCGTCGTCGCTGCAGGCCTTCGTGCAGCTGATGATCAGCACGGTGGTGGCGGGCGTGGTGTCGCCGCTGCTCAGTGCCAGCCCGCTGCACCTGGCGCTGGGGCAGGCCGCGTTCTTCGCTGCCGGCTTCGTGTTCTGGTACTGGGAACACCAGCGTGAACGCGCGGCGCAGGCAGCCTGCACGGACCATTGAGCAGCGCGCAGGGGTAGGGCGGGCCGCGATGCCCGAAAGGCTTGCGGCGAGGAATGACCGGACTAGGCTGGGGACTCCAGCCAGCCGGTGCGTGGATGCACGACAGCCAGCCGATCCGATGTCGTTGCATGAGGTTCCCATGGCTGCGCAGCAGACCTACCGCCTGTTCGAGGTGGCGCTGAAAGAGCGCCGCGTTCTTTCCCCTTCCCTGGACCGCATGGTGTTCACCGGTGCCGACGTGGCGCGGATGAAGACCGAAGGCCCGGACCAGCGCATCAAGGTGTTCTTCCCCTTGCCCGGCCAGGACGTGCCGCAGGTGCCCAGCGGCGAGGACTGGTATCCGCGCTACCGGGCGCTGCCGGACGATCAGCGCCCGCCCATGCGCACCTACACCATCCGTCAGCTGCGTGCCGAGCAGGGCGAGGTCGACGTTGATTTCGTACTGCATGGCGAGACGGGGCCGGCCTCGCGCTGGGCCATCCACGCGCGGCCGGGCGACCGCGTAGTGCTGCTGGCCCCCGATGCCGACTGTGCCGACAGCAGCGAAGGCTGGGAATGGAAACCGCCGGCGGGTGTCGGCCAGGTGCTGCTGGTGGCGGATGAAACCGCGCTGCCGGCAGTGGCTGGCATCCTCGAGGAACTGGCCGCGCTGGCCGATCCGCCACGCACGCTGGCGCTGCTGGAAGTGGCGCAGGCCGGCGACGCGGTGCCGCTGAAGGCGCCGTCCACGGCCGAGCTGGTCTGGTCGCCGCGTGGTCAGGCGGCCCACGGCCAACCGCTGCTGCAGGCGGTCCAGGCGCGGCTGGCAGCGGTCTCGGCGGTGTCTGTCGGTGACGAACTGGAGGAGATCGATGTCGACGCGCAGATCCTCTGGGAACAGGCGGATGCCAGCGTGGCCGGGCCGCTGTATGCCTGGGTGGCAGGCGAGGCGGGAGCGGTGATGGCGATCCGTCGCCATCTGGTCCGCGATTGCGGGCTGGACCGCCGCGCGATCACCTTCATGGGCTACTGGCGGCACGGCAAAGTGCTGGACTGAGGGGCGTGAAGCGGCGTGGTGGGCGGGGTGCGCTATCCTTGCGCCCCCCTTTCGCAGCGGTACCGCACCATGTCCACCAGCTCCAAGACCCGCCGCGACCAGCGCCGTCGCCAGGAAAAGCAGGCCGCCAACAAGGCCGCTGCCCAAGCCTCGCCGGTGGAGCCGCATGCGGAACTGCGCGATGCACAGCGCACCCTGCTGGCCGGTGTCGTGCGCCGCGACGGCGAATGGGTGCTGGGCATGGATGGCCGCATTGCCGGCCATAGCGAGAGCGCTGCGCAGGTGCTGGCGCTGATCATGCAGGCCGGTGAGCTGCACGAACGCAATGGCACGCCAGTACGTCTGATGTACTCCGACGCACTGCGCGATGCCGCACAGGCCGAAGCCAAGGAGAAGGGCCAGACCTTCGAGGAGTTCAAGGCCGAGCTGGCCGCGGCGATGGCGGCGAAGAAGAACAGCTGATCGCACGCATGCTGTAGAGCCGAGCCATGCTCGGCTTGCCATGCAGCACGGTTGAAAAACAGGCGAAGATGGGTCGGCTCTACAACATGGAAAGGGGCGGATCCTTGCGGACCCGCCCTTTTCCTCATTTCGCCGCCGGGGCCGCGTTGGCCTGCCAGCCGCACATCTGGCCTTCGTTCTGCTGCTTCAGCCACTCGTTGACCGGGGTGAAGTACTCGATCATCGGGCCGGCATCGAGCTTGTCGGTACCGGTCAGCTCCTTCAGCGTGGCCTGCCACGGCTGGCTGGCACCCTTGCTCAGCATTGCCCAGTACTTCTGGCCGGCTTCCTTGTTGCCGTAGAAGGTGCACTCATGCAGCGGGCCCTTGTAGCCCGACGCGTCGCACAGGCCCTTGTAGAACTGGAACTGCAGGATGCGCGCCAGGAAGTAGCGGGTGTAGGGGGTGTTGCCGGGCACGTGGTACTTCGCGCCCGGGTCGAAGAACTCCTCGCCACGGGTGCTGGCCGGGGCCACGCCCTGGTACTTGGCCTTCAGGTCCCACCACGCCTTGTTGTAGTTGTCGGCAGTGATGGAACCGTCGAACACGCCCCAGCGCCAACGGTCGATCATCAGGCCGAACGGCAGGAACGACACACCGGACAGCGCCATGCGCATCTGGTTGTTGATGACCGCCTCGCGGCTCTCGGTCGGCGCGTCGACCAGGCCGATCGAGCTGAGGTACTTGGGCGTCATCGCCAGCACGATGGTGTCGCCGATCGCTTCATGGAAGCCATCATTGGCACCGCCCTGGAACAGCGGCGGCAGCGGGTTGTAGGCCAGGTCGTAATAGATGTGGCCCAGCTCGTGGTAGATGGTGGTGAAGTTCTCTTCGTTCGGCTTGATGCACATCTTGGTGCGCACATCGCCTTCCATGTTCATGTCCCAGGCGCTGGCGTGGCAGACCACGTCGCGGTCATCGGGCTTGATGAACTGGGTTTTTTCCCAGTATGACTGCGGCAGCGACGGCATGCCCAGCGACACGTAGAAGTCCTGCGCGCGCTCGGTCATCTGCTTGGCGGTACGCAGTTCGGCCTCGCGCTGCGCCTTGTACTGCGCGGTGACGTTGGCGTCCTTGCCGGCCTTGGCCAGCGCCGCGCTCAGGTTGGTCTGGTACTGCTTTTCCAGCGCCGCGGTGATGTCCAGGCTACCGGCGCCCGGGTACGGTTCCAGCTGGTCCCACAGGTTCGACCAGTCCTGCTGCCACATGTTGCCCAGCAGGTGCGCGGCGATCAGGCCGTTGCCCACTTCGGCCTTGTCCTTGCCGTAGGTCTTGTCCAGCTTGCCGCGTGCGTAGCAGTGCAGCTGCTCGTACATCGGCTTGACCTGCTCCCACAGGCGGTCGGTTTCCGGGCCGATCTGCTCCGGCGGCATGTCGTAGCCGCTGCGCCACATCTGGCCGGCATCGGTGAAGCCCATACCCTTGGCGCCTTCGTTCACCAGGCCGACGAATTTCTGGTAGTCGCCGCGCATGCTCTTGGTGGTGCTGTGCCAGCCCTGCCACGCATCGAGCTGCTTGTCGTAGTCGCGGCTGCGTGCCAGCACCTGCTCCAGCTCGCCAAGCTGGCGGCAGGAGTTCGGATCATTGGCATCGGTGCAGTACTTGCCGGCACCGTAACTGCCTTCCATGCGGGTGGCGATCTGGGTCAGCTCGGCCAGCTTGGCCGGGTCGCGCGGCGCCGGCATCGAGGACATCAGCTTCAGCAGGTGGATGGCGCGCTTGCTGTCTTCGCTCATCGGCTTGCCATCGAACTTGGCGGCCTGCTCGATCCAGCTGTTGAGCTGGGTCAGCGAGCGCTCGTTGGCCTTGGCCGCGATGCGTTCGGAATCGCTGTTGATGTAGGTGGAGGACAGCCACTGCGCCGAGGTCATCTCCGGGTAGGCGGCCTTGAATTCGGCATTGATGCGGGCCACGAACTGGTCGGCGGTTTCGCCGGCCGGAGCGCTGCTGCTGGCGGTATCAGTGCCTGGGGTGGGTTCCTTCTTGCAGGCGGCCAGGGCCAGCGTGGCGGCGGCGATTGCCGAGGCCAGCAGGAGATGACGGTGTTTCACGGGCGGTCCTTGGGTGGTGAACGACGGCCGAAGGCTAGTGGGCAGGCGCTGCCACCGCAAGTGGCGGAAGTCGGCCGGGCGGCGCCCGGCACCCGCAGAGGCCTTCAAGCAACGGCAAAGGCCGAAGCAACAGCAACACTGCCCCACCTCCGACAGATTCCGTGTGCTGTGGGTAGGTGTCGACCTTGGTCGACACATCTGTCAGGTATCGACAAACAAGAATGGTGTCGGATCGGTTTTCCTTCGATAAACGTATCCGACCCCACGGTCGTCCCAACAGGCCGCGGAAAACTGTCGAAGGCGGGTTGGGTCCGCTGACGGGGGCATGAACCGCATGGATGCGTCAACCGAGCCTGCAGGGACGTGCTTGCGGCGTACCCTGCGCAGCCGACCCACCCGGACAGCTCCATGAATTTCGCCTTCCGACCGCCGCGAGGAGCTCAGCCTTTGGCCGGCTTCCAGCACCAGTGCCACGGTTCGTAGACGATGCCGTGCGGGTTGTCGAGAGGATAGCTCAGCTGGAAGCCATGACCGCCCGCGTGCGACCGCAGCCACGCGAATGCGGCGGTCACTTCGAACGATTCCTCGGCCGGCGCATCGCCCGGTGTTCCGATGTCCAGCGCGTAGCCGCTGTGATGTTCACTGAAGCCCGGCGCCGCATTGACCTTCAGGATCTCCGCCACGCTCAGGCCGCGCGCGCGCTTCCGTTCGAAAATGCCCAGTTGGTAGGCGTGGCTGCGGAAGCCGGAGATGGCATCCAGTGCGATGCCATCCTGCGCTGCGTGCAGGCGCATGCGTCGCCAGCCCTGTGCGGCGTCGCGGCGCAGCCAAAGGGGGCGAGCGAAACGATCACGGCCGGCGAAGTGCAGCAGGCAGGGTTCGGGTTCGAGCGGCAGGCCACTGTCGTCGGCGTAACGCTGCGGGTCCAGGCCGAGCTGCTGCAGGCGCTGCTGCAGCCCGGCCAGTGGCAGCCATTGATCTTCCAGTGACGTGGCGAACGGCCGCGCATTGCGTGCATCCAGCAGCGCCAGAGCGTCCTCGACACCGGGCTCGCGCGGGAGGCGCGGTACCAGCGAATGCACGCCACGCGCCAGCACTGCCGCCAGGTAACGGCCATCACGCTTGCGCCGCAGCACCCATTGCGCCTGTGCCAGCAGGCGTGCATCGGCATTGCTGCGTGCGCGCAGCAGATCGGCGGGCCACAGCTCGATGGCTTCGGTATTGATCAGCAGGGGCGGGCGTCGTTGCATCGCCCCAGCTTACTGCTGCGGTGCCGGTGCGGCCACCTTGCGCAGTGCCTCCAGCAGCGCCTGTGGCCGGTCCAGGCTGAGCAGCAGGGTGCTGCCATCGCGTACCGGCAGCACCAGGACGCGGCTGCGGTCGGTGACCAGCGCAAAACCCTTGCCACCGCCCTGCAGGCGGAAATGACCGGAATGGAAGCCCGGCATCGAATAGCCGTTGGTCTTGAAACGGATGCCGTAGCGGCGATCGTGGCCGAGGTCGACCACCTCGGCCTGGTCCAGGCGCAGCTGCGCCACCGGCTCCCGTCGCCGGTACATCGTTGAACGCACGTCCAGCATGTCGCCATCGAACTCAACCCGGCGCCTGAAGAAGGCCAGGCCCAGCCCGATGCCGAGCGCGGCGATCACCGCCAGGCTCCATGCCGCGCTGCCGCCCATGCGGAACCACGGCGGCGACAGGGTCACTTCCACCCACGGCGCGTTGGCGCGGGCGGTGTGAAGCTGCGCGTAGACGCTGATGGCGAAGGCCAGCAGCAGCGGCAGGACCACCCACAGCACGCGGAACGGCGAGCTCTCCGCCACGTCGAAGCGCTTCGGGTCGCTGCCGCTCATCGCTGCGCCTTGATCCAGGTGGCCACGTCATCGATCAGCGTCGCATCGACATGGCCCGGTTGCGCGTATTCCTGCAGCGAGCTGGGGCCGCTGCCGGCAATGCCGATGTGGTTGAGCGCCGGATAGGCCTGCCACTGCACGTCGCCGCGGCCGGCCAGCGCCTTTTGCCACAGCACCCAGTCGGCATCGGGTACCTGGAAATCGCGGCCGCCGTGCAGCATCAGCAGTGGCTTGTGCAGGGCCTGTGCATCGGCCCGTGCGTTGACCGCCTCCACGCTCTTCCAGAACGATTGAGGAACGCCCAGTGGCAGTTCGCTCGCTGGCGCCGGTATATCACTGCGTGCTGCGGCGATCTGGGCGTCAAGGCGGTCGAGGAAGGCCTGCTCGGGCGCACTGATGCTGCCGTCCAGTGCCATCAGGTAGCGGTTCTGTTCCGGCAGCAGTTCCAGCAGGGTTCGTGCAGGTGCGGCCCACAGGATCGCGCCGCGCGCCTGCGGCCAGCGGCTGGCGATGCGCGGGGCGAGCATGCCACCCTGGCTGTGGCCCATCACGAACACGCGCTTGCGGTCGACGCGCGGGTCGGCGGCCAGGCTGGCCAGTGCAGCCTCCGCATCCAGCGTGGTCTCGTCATCGACGGTGAAGCGGTCATTGGCGAAATCCTGCGGGCGGGCGAAGGTGCGCTTGTCATAGCGCAGCACGGCGATGCCCTGGGCGGCCAGGCCGCGGGCAACATCCAGGAACGGGCGACTGCCACCGATCGTCTCATCGCGGTCCTGCGGACCCGAGCCATGCACCAGCACCACCGCCGGGAACGGGCCTTCTCCCTTCGGCAGTGCCAGGGTGCCAGACAGGGCGCCGCGCGCCTGCGGCACGCTGAAGTCCACTTCGCTGTAGCGGGCATCGGCCGGTGGCGGTGGTGCCTTGTCGGCCGCGGCGGGCCGCAGCATCAGGCCGGCCACCTTGTCCTGTGCATCCACCGCTACCTGCGCATTGACGCGGCCGCTGGCGAACTTCAGTGGCACTACCACCAGGTGCATGCCCTGCTGCGTACTGACTTCGGGGGCACCTCGCTCCTGCAGGTCACCCAGTGACTTCCACAGCGCGCCCAGCTTGTCGGCGGGAACGGCCTCGGCCATCTGCGTGGTCAGCATCGCCTCTGCGTCGGCGATCTGGCCGGCCTGCAGGTGGTCAAGCAGCCGATTGGCCACCTGTTGTGGTTCAGCGGCGAAGGCCGGGGCACTGAGCAGAGCCAGTGACAACATGATCAGTCTGCGATGACGGGACATGGCTACTGCTCCTTCTTGAAGACCAGCATGGCCGGGCGCATCGGGGCCGGGATGATGACGTTGACCAGTTCCCAGCCCAGCTGGCCCTGGCGGGTCAGTTCACTCTGGATGTCTTCGGCCTTCAGGGTGCCCATCATCGTGGTCTTCACTTCGATCGTCTGGTAACTCCAGCGCGTGCTCATTCCTTGTCCTCCGGCGATGGCGTGGGTTTTGGCAGGCGTCCTGCCTTGCGCAGTGCGTCGCGCAGCACGTATTCGATCTGCGCGTTGAGGCTGCGCAGTTCGTCGTCAGCCCAGCGCTGTGCCGCGGCCAGGACCTCGGCGTTGATGCGCAGCGGATAGGCCTTCTTCTCACTCATGAAAACTCCTGGCGGGTCGGTGGGGCGCCCGTTGCGAGGGTGGTTCAGTACAGCGAACCGGCGTTGACGATCGGTTGGGTGCCGCGGTCCGAGCACAGCACGGTCAGCAGGTTGCTGACCATGTGCGCCTTGCGTTCCTCGTCCAGTTCAACCACGCCGTTCTTCTGCAGTTCGGCCAGGGCCATTTCGACCATGCCGACGGCACCAGCCACGATGCGCGTGCGTGCAGCGATCACCGCGTTGGCCTGCTGGCGCTGCAGCATGGCCTGGGCGATCTCGGCGGCGTAGGCAAGGTGGCTGATGCGCGCGTCGATCACCTGCACGCCGGCATCGGCCAAGCGTTCGGCCAGCTCGTTCTTCAGGTGCTGGGAGATCTCGCTGGCATGGCTGCGCAGTGCCAGCTGGCCGTCCTCGTGCTGGTCGTAGGGATAGCTGGTCGCCATCGCACGCAGCGCGGATTCGGACTGGATGTGTACGAAGCTCTCGTAGTCGTCCACGTTGTAGACCGCTTCGGAGGCGTCGACCACCTGCCAGACGATCACGGCGGCGATCTCGATCGGGCTGCCGTCCAGCTCGTTGACCTTCAGCTTGCCGCTCTCGAAGTTGCGCACGCGCTGGCTGACCCGGCGCTTGGCGTAGAAGGGGTTGTTCCAGCGCAGGCCGTTGTCCTTGACGGTACCGACGTACTTGCCGAACAGGCTCAGCACTGCCGCCTGGTTGGGCTGGATGGTGTACAGGCCGGCCAGGATGAAGACTGCGGCAGCGACCACCAGCACGCCGGCCAGCATCAGCAGCAGGTTGGGCGAGCCGGTGCTGGCCTTGGCCGCCACCCCCAGCACGAACAGCGCGCCGCCGGCCAGCGCGGCCAGCAGGGATCCGGCCAGGGTGCCGAGACCGTTGAGGGAGGCAAGCGACTTCTCTTTCATGGCGGTACGTCCTTGAGGGTTCGGAATTAAGATATCAAAGTGATATCACTTGTCGACTACCGTCCGTCGGATGCCATGGTCCGGGTGCCCGGCCAGCTAGAATGCCCACCCGCCTTCACATCGCTGCCGGAACCGCCATGGCCAAGCTTGGAACTCCGTTGTCCCCCTCCGCCACCCGCGTGCTGCTGCTGGGCTCGGGCGAACTCGGCAAGGAGGTGGCCATCGAGCTGCAGCGGCTGGGCGTGGAAGTGATCGCGGCCGACCGCTACGCCGATGCGCCGGCCATGCAGGTTGCGCACCGCGCGCACGTGATCGACATGCTGGACGCGATGGCGCTGCGCGCGCTGATCGCCCAGGAACAGCCGCACCTGGTAGTGCCGGAGATCGAGGCCATCCACACCGAGACCCTGGTGCAGCTGGAGCAGGAGCAGGGCCTGCAGGTGATCCCGACCGCGCGCGCCGCGCGCCTGACCATGGACCGCGAAGGCATCCGCCGCCTGGCCGCCGAGACCCTGGGCCTGCCGACCTCGCCGTACCGCTTCGTCGATACCGAGGCCGAGTACCGCGCCGCAGTGGCCGCCATTGGCCTGCCGTGCGTGGTCAAGCCGGTGATGTCGTCCTCGGGCAAGGGCCAGAGTACCCTGCGCAGCGAGGCGGACATCGCCCCGGCCTGGGACTACGCGCAGACCGGTGGCCGTGCCGGTGCTGGCCGCTGCATCGTCGAAGGTTTCATCGATTTCGATTACGAGATCACCCTGCTGACCGTGCGCCACGCTGGCGGGACGTCGTTCTGCGCACCGATCGGCCACCTGCAGAAGGACGGTGACTACCGCGAAAGCTGGCAGCCGCAGCCGATGTCCAGCGCGGCACTGGCGCGCGCGGAAGAGATCTCGCGCGCGATCACCGACGACCTCGGTGGCTGGGGCCTGTTCGGTGTCGAGCTGTTCGTGAAGGGCGACGAAGTGTGGTTCAGCGAAGTGTCGCCGCGCCCGCACGATACCGGTCTGGTGACCCTGGTATCGCAGGAGCTGAGTGAGTTCGCGCTGCATGCGCGCGCCATCCTCGGCCTGCCGATCCCGGTGATCCGCCAGAGCGGCCCGTCGGCCTCGTGCGCGCTGCTGGCGCACGGTGAGGGCGTGCCGTACTTCAACAACGTCGCAGCTGCGCTGCAGGTGCCGGATACCGCGGTGCGCCTGTTCGGCAAGCCGAGCGTGCATGGTCATCGCCGCGTGGGCGTGACCCTGGCGCGCGCCGAGACCATCGACGAAGCGCGAGCAATCGCGCGTGATGCCGCCGACGCCATCGGCGTCGAACTGCGTCCATAAAGCGGTAGCGCCGGGCCACGCCCGGCGGCTTTCCCTGCGCTGAGCGATTCTTCTGTAGAGCCGAGCCCACGCTCGGCCGCTTTTCAATCCGCCCCGGGGGCGGGTGGCGAGGCAGGGGTCCGCTCAAAAGCGGAATCTGCCTTACGGCTTCACATCCACCCACACCACGTGGTGGTACCTTCCGTCGGGCTTATTTTCCACCGCGGTTTAATTTGCCGGCCCAAAAATTCCGCTTCCCACATTCTCGAAACCGGTCGACGGCACCACCTTATACAGCGGCCAGGTGCCGGACTACCGGCCCA
>NZ_JASJSI010000079.1:14252-20548 GCF_030237085.1 Stenotrophomonas maltophilia group sp. Smal32 | reverse complement strand
AGTCGCCCGGGTCGTGCCGAAACCACAGGCACAGCCGGCGACACCGCCACTGCCCGCCCCTACCGCGACCGCAGAAGAAACCCAGGGCATCGCGCTGCCGGCCGCCGAGCAGGCCGCGCCGCCACTCGCACCAAGCATCGACACCAGCACGCCGTTGGCCGGCGCCCAGCTGCAGTACCGCAGTGCACCGCCGCCGGCCTATCCGGTGCCGGCCCTGCGCAACCATGAGCAGGGCACGGTGCTGCTGCGGGTGGAGGTTGACAGCAGCGGTCAGCCGGTCGCGGTCAGCATCGAGCGCAGCAGTGGCTCGCGCCACCTGGACCAGGCCGCACGCCAGCAGGTGCTCAAGCGCTGGCGCTTTGAACCGGCCCAGCGTGATGGCATAGCGGTACCGGCCATCGGCCTGGTGCCGGTGCAGTTCTCGTTGCCGGACTGACGATCCGGGGCCGGTCCGACCGCCTGTCGGACCGGCCTCCGGAGTTGAAATGCCAAACTCGGCAAAGTTCAACCTCAAACGTTACGGATTAAGCAAAATTTCACGACTTCGTCACCCGTCGGAAACCTAGATTGGCCCGTCCCGGACACTCCGGAGACAGCCCTCAACGCTACGGTTTTCCAGTTAGGAGAGAAGCTGTGAAACACCTGATCCAACGGCCCGCCAGCCGCCGCCGCTGCACCCTGGCATCGTCCATCACCCACATCCTTACCGGCGGCACCCTGCTGCTGGTTGGCGCCGTGGCTCCCACCTCAGCGTTCGCGCAGGAAAAGGCCACCAACCTGGACCGCATCACGGTTACCGGTTCGAACATTCCGCGCACCAACACCGAAACACCGTCCCCGGTGCAGGTGGTGACCCGTCAGGAAATCGACCGCACCGGCAAGACCACGGTTGCCGAATACCTGCAGACCCTGACTGCTGATGGTTCCGGCTCCATTCCCAAGACCTTCGGCAACGGCTTCGCCGGCGGTGGTGCCGGCATTTCGCTGCGTGGCCTGGGCGCGGGATCGACCCTGGTCCTGTTGAACGGCCGCCGCATGGCCACCTACGGCCTGGCCGATGACGGCCAGAAGGTCTTCACCGACCTGAGCACCATTCCGCTTGACGCCGTTGAACGCGTGGAAGTGCTGAAGGATGGCGCCTCGGCGATCTATGGCTCCGATGCCATCGCCGGCGTGGTCAACATCATCCTGCGCAGTGACTTCCAGGGTGCGATCCTTCGCGGTTCCTACGGTGTCTCCGGCGACGGCGATGGCGACGCGAAGAAGGCGACCCTGACCGCGGGTACTGGCGACCTCGCAACCGACGGCTGGAATGCCTTCTTCAGCCTCGACGTCGGCAAGACCGACGCGATCAAGATCAGCGATCGCAAGAACCGCAAGTGGATCGGCACCGGCGACACCCGCCCGTGGGGCTACGGCAACAACGCGCAGTTCCTGGGCGGCGCCTTCCTCAGCGGCGGTACCCGCGGCGGCGTGGGTCCGAATGGTTCGGTGTACGACAGCACCGGCCACCTGGTCGCCCTGCCGGGCTGTGCCGGCCTGACCACCATTCCCGGCCAGAACGACGCGACCGCCCAGGCACAGGGCTGCCTCTGGGATCCGAACCAGCTGTACCGTGACCTGACCCCGGAAGAGAAGTACGTCAACGTGTTCGGTCGCGCCAGCTTCGCCTTCGGCGAAGGCGGCGAGATCTACACCGAGATCGGCTACTCGAAGAAGGACACCACCTTCAGCAACACGCCGTCCGGTGTTTCCGGTGGCTGGGGCTACCCCGGTGGCCCGATCAACGCCAACAGTGGCGATGGCGCCACAGTGCTGGGCCCGAACCATCCGGACAACCCAATCCCGGGCCAGGCCTCGCGCCTGCGCTACTCGGCCTGGGATGTCGGCCCGCGCGTGACCGACAACTCCAACGAGTTCACCCGCTTCCTGGTCGGCGTCAAGGGCAACTGGGGTGACTGGAGCTACGATACCGCCTACCTGCACTCCGGCACCGACCTGGTCAACAAGCGCACCGGCTTCCTCAACTACGACAACGTGCGTTGCGCCCTGGCCAATCCGAACTGTGCCGGTGGTGTGTGGCGCATCGGCGACAACGCCAACCTCAATTCGCAGGCGCTGTACGACTTCATCTCGCCGCGGATCAGTGCACGTGCCAAGTCGACCCTGGACATGTTCGACTTCACCGTGTCGCGCAGCCTGATGGACCTGAAGGGTGGTCCGCTGGGCCTGGCGATCGGTACCGAGTGGCGCAAGACCAGCAACAGCCTGACCCCGCAGACCTTCACCGACCAGGGCCAGATCATCGGCCTGGGCTATTCGGCCTACGACGGCACCCAGAACGTCTACGCCGGCTATGTGGAACTGTCGGCACCGGTACTGGAACAATTGGAACTGTCCGGCGCACTGCGTTACGACAAGTACGAAAGCGGCGAAGGCAAGGCGACGCCGAAGCTGGGCATCAAGTGGACACCGGCTGACTGGATCGCCCTGCGCGCCAGCTACGCCGAAGGCTTCCGCGCGCCCAACCCGGCCGAGAACGGCGATGGTGGACTGGCTGCCTTCTCCAATGCTGCCGACCCGGTGCGCTGCCCGGGCGGCAACCCTGCACCAGGCGCGACCCCCGACGATTGCGGCGCTCTGCCGGTCGCGATCATCACCCGTCCGAACAAGGACCTGAAGCCGGAAGAGTCGAAGAGCTACTCGGTGGGCATCGTGCTGCAGCCGACCTCCACCACCTCGCTGACCGTGGATGCATGGCAGATCAAGCGCACCAACGAAATCGCCCAGGGCGATACGGGTGCGGCGATCGCGGCGGGCAATGTGCTGCGTGACAACAACCTGCTCAACGGCGTCCCGGGCACCGGCAGCATCCTGGCCGTCAACACTGCGTACATCAATGCCGCATCGACTCGCGTCCGCGGTATCGATACCGATATCCGCCAGACCTTCGATATCGGCCCGGGCCAGCTGGAAATGGACCTGCAGTGGAGCCATGTGCTCAAGTTCGAGCGCACCGATGCCGACGTCACCCGCGACTACGCCGGCACCCACGGCAACTGTGACGTGACCAACTGCATCGGCACGCCGAGGGACCGCATCAACTTCGGCACCACCTGGAAGCAGGGTCCGTGGAGCGTGAGCGGCGTTGCCAACTACATCTCCAAGATGGAGAACAAGGATTTCCGTGGTCCGGAGGGCTCGTACCAGTTCTCGTACGCCGATGGTACCGACGTCACCAAGATCTCCTCGTTCACCACCTTCGACCTGTCCGGCCGCTGGAACATCACCGAAGCCTTCGAGCTGAATGCCTCGGTGCAGAACGTGTTTGATCGCATCGCTCCGCTCGACCCCACCACCTACGGTGGCGTGAACTACAACCCGCTGCACTTCAGCGGCGCCATCGGCCGTTACTTCACCGTCGGCGCCAAGTACACCTTCAAGTAATACCGTTCAACGCACCACCTTCGAAGGCCCGGGCACCTGCCCGGGCCTTCGTCGTTGCGGCCCCTTGCGTTCATGTTCACGCGCACACCGCTACCGTGGGGCAGCGGCATCACCGCCGCAGGGGACATCATGGCCGCGACCTCACAACGCCTCGGGCTGCCCGCGTTGACCGCACTGGTGGTCGGCTCGATGGTCGGCGCAGGCATCTTTTCATTGCCGCAGAACGTGGCGCGCAGCGCCGGGCCGGCGGCGGCGCTGCTCGGCTGGGCGGTCAGTGGCGCCGGCATGCTGATGCTGGCCTTCGTCTTCCAGGCCCTGGCAAACCGCCGGCCGGACCTCGATACCGGCATCTACGCATACGCGCGCGAAGGCTTCGGCAACTACATCGGCTTCTCCGCTGCGTGGGGCTACTGGGTTGCCTCGGTGCTCGGCAACGCCAGCTTCTTCGTGCTGATCTTCAGTGGCCTCGGCCACTTCATGCCGGTCTTCGGTGAAGGCAATACCCCGGCCGCCGTGGCCGCTTCGTCGCTACTCCTCTGGACCGTGCACCTGCTGGTGCTGCGCGGCCTGCGCACCGCCGCCATCGTCAACGGCCTGGTGACGGTGGCCAAGCTGCTGCCGATCACGTTGTTCCTGATCCTGGCCGCCGGCGCGTTCCGCATGGATGTGTTCCGTGCCGATTTCCTGGGCACCCCCGCACTTGGCGACCTCGGCCAGCAGCTGCGCGGCATGATGCTGGTGACCGTGTGGGTATTCATCGGCATCGAAGGTGCCAGCATCTACTCGCGGCGCGCGGCCCGTCGCGCCGATGTCGGCCGCGCCACGGTGATCGGCTTCCTCGGCGTCTGGCTGCTGCTGGTGCTGGTCAGCCTGCTGTCGATGGGCGTGCTGTCGCAGGCCGAACTGGCGGGGTTGCCCAATCCGTCGATGGCTTACGTGCTGCGCGCCATCGTTGGCGAGTGGGGCGCGACGGTGATCATCGTCGGCTCGATCATTTCGGTACTCGGCGCGCTGCTGGCCTGGGTGCTGCTGTGTGCCGAAGTGCTGTACGCCGCTGCGGGCGACGGCACCATGCCGGCCTTCCTGGGACGCGAGAATGCGCGCGGCGTGCCGGCCAACGCGCTCTGGCTCAGCAACGGGCTGATCCAGCTGTTCCTGCTGCTGGTGCTGGTCAACTCCGGCAGCTACACCGGCCTGGTGCTGCTGGCTGCGTCGATGAGCCTGGTGCCCTACTTCCTGTCGACCGCGTTCGGCGTGCAGCTGGCTTGGCGTGGCCAGGCCTATGCGGGTGAACCGGGTGTGCGCTGGCGCGATTTCGTCGTTGCCCTGCTGGCCAGTGCCTATGCATTGTGGCTGGTGTATGCCGGCGGCCTCGACAACCTGCTGCTGTCGGTCCTGCTCTATGTGCCCGGTGTGGTGGTGTTCGCACTGACCCGGCTCCAACGCGGTGAGCAGGTATTTACGCGTTGGGAATGGGTGCTGTTCGGTGCCATTCTGGTGGTGGCCATCGCTACGCTGGTGGCGTTCTCCAGAGGTGAGCTGGCACTGTAGAGCCGAGCCCACGCTCGGCTTGGCACGGGCAGCCAAGCATGGCTCGGCTCTACCGCTGGCGTTCCGGCAGCATGCCGATATCCTGCATCCAGCGCTCGGCCAGCCGCGGCCACGCAGTGACCGGTGCATCCTTCATGCGCAGCCCGAACGCGTGGCCTCCGCGGGCGAACAGATGCATTTCGACGGGCACGCCTGCATCGATCAGCGCCTGGTAGTAGGCGAGTGATTCGCGCACATCATCGGTGCGATCATCGGTGGCCTGCGCAATGAACGTCGGCGGCATCGCGTCATCCACGACGATGTCCCTGACCAGCGAGAGTCCCTTGCCATGCCCGGCCCACAGATGGCCGGAGTACATCACCATCGCGAAATCCGGACGGCTGGACTGCGAGTCGGCCGCGTCGACCGCTGTGTAGCTGCGACGTGCGTGCGTGCTCAATCCCGCCACCACGTGACCACCCGCCGAAAAACCGATCACCCCCACCCGCTTCGGGTCGATGTTCCAGCGCTGTGCCTGCGCGCGCAGCAGGCCCATGGCACGTTGCGCGTCCTGCAAGGCCATCGGCACCGTCGGGTTGTCGCGACAGTTGCAGTCGGGATCCCAATTCGGGCCGGACGCCGGCACGCGGTATTTCAGCAGCGCGCAGGTGATGCCCTGTGCGCTCAACCAATCGCAGATTTCGCTGCCTTCCAGGTCCATCGCCAGCACCCGGTAACCACCACCGGGCACCACCATCACCGCGGCGCCATTGGCCGGTCCCTTCGGCGGAAACACGGTGAGGGTCGGCACGGCCACGTTCTGCAGCATCGTCCAGCGTTCTCCGCTGGCCTTGGAAACTGCTTCGCCAACCTGCTCGGGACCTTTCAGTTTTGGCGGCGCCTTCACCGTGCCCTGCGGCCACAACGGCAGCTCGGTGGTGCCCTGCGGCGGATGCCAGGTTGGTGGGGCTGCGTTCGCTTCAGCGAACAGCAACATCGCAAGCAGCAGAGAACCCAGGGACAGGAGTGCGCGCACGATCAACATCCGTGGTTGGATGCAGCAGATTGTAGAGCCGAGCCCATGCTCGGCTACATTCTCGAAACCGACCATGGGCTCGGCTCTAAAAAACCGCAAAAAAAAAAAACACCATACTGCGATGGAGATATCTTCAAGGTGGCGCCCCAACTTGGACTCGAAACAACCAACCCCTGATTAACACTCAACTGGTCTAAACCAGTCTATTATAAACAAAATACGCTGCCGCCGATATACTCTGTGTAGATGTCGGTGGGCGCCGGCTAATAAAAAAACGGCGGGG
>NZ_JASJSI010000079.1:0-14242 GCF_030237085.1 Stenotrophomonas maltophilia group sp. Smal32 | reverse complement strand
GTTGGTCCGGGGCGGGGTTTGCGTTTTTTGTGGGGGGGGGTGCGTAGCCGAGAATACAAAATCCTACCGCTCCTTACCCCCCTGTGCCAGGGGTCCCCCCCCAAAAAACAGGCGTGGGGGTGGCCAGATTTTTGTCCGCCGGCCCCCTGCCGGGCCAAATTCCGGCACGCCGGCCCGGGCCGCGGCTCTACAACACGGCAAAAAAAAAGACCTGCATCCTGCGATGCAGATCTCTTCAAGGTGGCGCCCGAAGTTGGACTCGAACCAACGACCCCCTGATTAACAGTCAAGTGCTCTAACCGGCTGAGCTATTCGGGCAGACGACTAGTATAACCACTCTTCACGCGCGATGGTAGGGGTGATTCGCAATCATTGCGGCGGCCCGGTACAACTGCTCGGCCACCACCAGACGCACCAGCATGTGGGGCAGCGTCAACGGTCCGATCGACCACTTCTCATCGGCCAGCGCGGAGACTTCCGGCGAATGCCCTTCCGGGCCGCCGATCAGGAAGGCAAGGTCCCTGCCCTGCCCGCGCCAATGCTCCAGGCGCTTTGCCAGCTGCTCGGAACTGAGCTGGCGGCCCGGCACATCCAGCGCGACCACGTAGGCATTCTTCGGCAGTGCGGCGATCACGCGCTTGCCTTCGTCTTCAGTGGCGCGGCGCGGATCACGGCCCTTGCCACGCAGGCCGGGCTCGATTTCCACCAGCTCGAACGGCAGCCAGTGCGACAGCCGCTTCTGGTACTCGGCGAAACCCTGCGCCACCCAGCTGGGTGCGCGTTCACCGGTAGCAATCAGGCGGGCTTTCATCAACGGTCCTCCAAAACGTCGACGGCGCCATCGGCGCCGTCGAAGGGATGCATCAACGTGAGGCTCAGGCCACTTCGTCGTCGCTGGACGGCGGCTGGTCGCCAACGGTCCACAGGCGCTCAAGTGCGTAGAACTCACGCACGCGCGGCAGCATCACATGCACGATCACGTCGCCCAGGTCGACCAGCACCCACTCGGCTTCGCGCTCGCCTTCAACACCCAGCGGCATCACGTCGAGATTCTTGGCGAAGCGCACGACTTCATCGGCGATCGACTTGACGTGGCGGGTCGAGGTGCCCGAAACGACGATCATGTAATCGGCAACGCTGGACCGGCCGCGCACGTCGATCTCGACCAGGTCCTTGGCCTTCAGGTCTTCGGTGGCTTGGCGGACGCTGGCCAGCAGTTCCGGCACGGAAGGCGGCGGGCTGGGCAGATCGACCTTGATGGTCTGGGGCTGGGTCTGGTTGCTCAAAGTGGATCGACTCGATAAACGTGGGGGCGATTATACGGGCAAGCCGGGGCGGCGGCATTCACGGCGTAGGGGAGCGGTACAGGCCATGCGCGGCCACGTAGTCGGCCACGGCCGGTGGCAGCAACGCCCGCCAGGGGCCACCGGCGGCGATCTGCGCACGCACGGCACTGGCCGATTCCTCGCGCAGCGGGTGATGCAGGCGCAGGATGCGCCCGGCCGGACTGGCAAACAGGGCCTGCTCGTTGTCGGCCCAGCGTCCTTCCAGCGCGCGGCCCAGTTCGCCATCCACCGAGGCCTGCAGGGGACTGCCCGGGCGCTCGGCCACCACGAAATGGGCCAGCCCGAACAGCGCCTCCCATTCGTGCCAGCGGGTCAGGCCCAGCAGGCTGTCGGCACCGACCAGCCAGGCCAGCGGCCGGCTGGGGCCCAGTTCACCGCGCAGCTCGCGCAGGGTGTCGACGGTGTAGGACGGGCGGCCCGGGAAACGCAGCGCCCGGTCCAGCTCGCGATGATCCAGCAGCAGGCCGGGTTCATCGCCGATGGCCAGCGAGAGCATGGTGAAGCGCTGGTCAGCGGTTGCACCCGGCACCGCGCGATGCGGCGGATCAGCCGCTGGCAGCATGCGTACAGCGACCTGCAGTTCGTCACGGGCAGCACGCGCGATGGCGAGGTGCCCGAGGTGCACCGGATCGAAGGTGCCCCCGTAATAGATCCGCAGGCTCATCACTCAGGCCCGCACCAGCAGGCGCACGGCACGCGGTTCGGCCACGGCTACCAGCAGGCGTTCCAGCGCCAGCCAGGCGTCGCCGTCGGCGCGCCCCTTGGCGATACGGTCGACCAGTCCGGCCTCGGCCACGAAACGTTCCCAGCGCTTGCCCTCGGGGTGCCGCTGCAGCGCACGCTTGTAGGGCGCTTGTCGCGATTCCCAGATGCCGCGCGATTTCATTTCGGCGGCCAGATTGCCGCCGCGCGCCTGTACCCGGGCCAGGCCGGCACCGGCCAACAGCTCGCGGATCACCATCGGCATCAGTGCGGCCACCGCCTCGCCTTCGCCACGCAGGCCGGCCAGCATGCGCAGCACCGCCGGCGGCTGGCCGGAGAACGTGGCCTCCAGCAGCCGGAAGACGTCATAGCGCGCGGCGTCGGCCACCAGCGCTTCCATCCGTTCCACGTCCAGTGGCTGGCCGTCGGCCAGCAGCGCCAGCTTGTCGATTTCCTGCGCGGCGGCCAGCAGGTTGCCTTCCACCCGCTCGGCCAACCGCTGCACCGCGGCAGGGTCGGCACGCAGGCCCTTGCCACGCAGGCGGCGCTCGATCCAGTCCGGCAGTTCGTGCGGCTTGATCGCCCAGGCCACCGACAGCACACCGATGCGATTGACCGCCTCGGCCCACTTGCCCTGGTGGACCTTGCTCCATTCGTTGGCGGTAATCATCAGCACCACGTCCGGTGCCGGGTTGGCGCAGAACTGGCTGATCACCTCGGCGCCATCCTTGCCCGGCTTGCCACTGGGCAGGCGTACCTCGACCAGGCGGCGGGCACTGAACAGGCTGGGCGCATTGAAACTGGCGTCGAGCTGGTTCCAGTCGAAATCGCGGCCATCGGCGTCGAACACCTCGCGCTCGCCGATACCGGCGGCGCGCGCGCGCGCACGGATGGCGTCGGCTGCCTCGAGCACGCGCAGGGTTTCCGGGCCGGCAATCAGGTAGACCGGCGCCAGCGGGGTGTCAGCGCCCTGGCTGGCCAGCTGCTCCGGACGCAGTTCCATCGTCGCGACTCAGTGCTTGGCTGCGGGAACCGGCTCGGCCGGCTCCGCGCCTTCAACCGGCTTGGCCTTCGGCGCCGTCAGGCTGCCGCCCTTCTCGATCTCGGCACGCACCACGCTGTCGATGCGGCGGATGATCGACGCGGACATTTCCCGTCGCAGCTCATCGGCCAGGATTTCGCGTTCGGTGGTGGTACCGGTGGCGTCGGTCGGCGGCGACACGTAGTCGCGCGACAGTTCGATCACCTGCTGCGGCACCAGCTCGCTGCCATCCTCGCGACGGAAGATGAAGATCACCGCATAGCGCAGGCTGTACTCCTGCGCACGGCCCTGCGAGTCGATGGCGATCGGCAGGTCACCCCAGCGTTCGGACAGCACCTGAAGCTGGGTGCTGGGCCCCTTGCTGTCCTCGGCGGCCAGCTTGGCACCGGATGCCAGCAGGCTGCGATTGAGCAGCTTGACCAGTTCACTGTAAGGCGCGGTGGAGACCACCTTCACCGGCGCCGTATCGGTCGGCAGCATCAGCTTGTTGCGCAGATGGAAACCGCAGCCGGCAAGGCCGAGGACAAGAACGAGGGCAAGCAGGATTCGGGTCATGGAGACAGTCTGGCGGAGCCGGGCGATCACGGCAACACACAGCCTGCCCGAAGCCGCGTGAATGCAGGGCCATCAAGTGCATGGCCCCGCACCGGGAAGGTACCGGCCACCGCGGGGGTGGCCGGCCCAGGATGCATCAGGCAGCGACGATGTTCACGATCTTGCCCGGCACGATGATGATCTTGCGCACCGTCAGGCCTTCCATGAACTTGGCCGCATTCGGTTCGGCCAGGGCCAGTGCTTCGACCTGCTCGCGTGCAGCATCGGCGGCCACCTCGATGGTGCCACGCAGCTTGCCGTTGACCTGCACGGCCAGGGTCAGCGCGTCGCGCACCAGCGCACCGGCGTCGGCCTGCGGGAACGGCTGGTCTTCCAGCAGCGTTTCGCCATGGCCCAGCACCTGCCACAGGGCGTGGCTGGCATGCGGGGTGATCGGGTTCAGCAGCAGCACGATGGCCTGCAGCGCTTCCTGGCGCACCGCACGCCCCTGCTCGCTGCTGTCCTCGAACTTGGCCAGCGCGTTCATCAGTTCCATCACCGCCGCGATGGCGGTGTTGAAACTGTGGCGGCGGCCATAGTCGTCGCCGACCTTGCCGATGGTCTCGTGGGTCTTGCGACGCAGCGCCTTCTGGCTGGCATCCAGCGCGGCCACGTCCAGCGCCGGTGCGGCACCGTCAGCGGCATGCTTCTGCACCTGGGCCCACAGGCGGCGCAGGAAGCGCGCCATGCCGTCCACACCGGCCTCGTTCCACTCCAGCGACTGCTCCGGCGGGGCAGCGAACATCGAGAACAGGCGCACGGTGTCGGCACCGTACTTGTCGACCATCGCCTGCGGGTCCACGCCGTTGTTCTTCGACTTGGACATCTTCTCGGTGCCACCGACCACCACCGGCTGGCCATCGGCGATCAGCGTGGCGCCGGTGATGCGACCGCGCTCGTCGCGCTGCACTTCCACGTCGGCCGGGTTGATCCAGTCCTTCGAGCCGTCCGGGTTCGGGCGGTAGTAGGTCTCGGCGATCACCATGCCCTGGCACAGCAGGTTGCGTGCCGGTTCGTTGCTGTCCACCATCCGCGCGTCGCGCAGCAGCTTGTGGTAGAAGCGGAAATACATCAGGTGCAGGATCGCGTGCTCGATGCCACCGATGTACTGGTCGACCGGCAGCCAGTAGTTGCCACGCTTGTCGACCGCATCACGGGCGCCCGGCGAGGTGTAGCGGGCGTAGTACCAGCTCGACTCCATGAAGGTGTCGAAGGTGTCGGTCTCGCGCTCGGCCGTGCCGCCGCATTCCGGGCAGGTGGTCTTGCGCCATTCAGGATCGGTCTTGATCGGCGAACCGGTCCCCGAGAACGCCACGTCCTCCGGCAGCACCACCGGCAACTGCTCTTCCGGCACCGGCACCGCACCGCACTTGTCGCAGTAGATCACCGGAATCGGGCAGCCCCAGTAGCGCTGGCGGCTCACGCCCCAGTCGCGCAGGCGATAGTTGACGCGGCGCTGGCCCTGGGCCTTGCGCTCGAAACGTTCGGCCAGGGCTTCGAAGGCGCCCTGGAAATCCAGCCCATCGAACTCGGCCGAGTTGACCAGTTCGGTCTGGCGGGTCTTGTCGCTGTACCAGTCCTGCCAGCGGGCACCGTCCCAGGTGCGCTCGTCGTCGTTGCGCGGGTCCTTCAGGGCGATGACCTGCACGATCGGCAGGCCGTACTTGTTGGCCACTTCGTTGTCGCGCTGGTCATGGCCCGGAACAGCCATCACCGCACCGGTGCCGTAGCCCATCAGCACGAAGTTGGCGACCCACACCGGCACCTTCTCGCCGGTGACCGGATGGATGGCACGCAGGCCGGTATCCATGCCGCGCTTTTCCTGGGTCTCCAGCTCGGCCTCGGACACGCCGCCCTGCTTCATTTCCGACAGCAGCGCAGCCAGTTCCGGGTTGTTCTTCGCCGCGTGCAGCGCCAGCGGATGTTCGGCGGCGATCGACACGAAGGTCACGCCCATCACGGTATCCGGACGGGTGGTGAACACGCGCAGCGGATCCAGCACGCCGCCGTCGACGTCACGCACGTCGAACTGGATTTCCAGGCCCTCGGAGCGGCCGATCCAGTTGCGCTGCATGGTCTTGACCGAGTCCGGCCAGCCGTCCAGTTCATCCAGGCCGTCCAGCAGTTCCTGGGCGTAATCGGTGATGCGCAGGAACCACTGCGGGATCTCGCGCTTCTCGACCAGCGCGCCGGAACGCCAACCACGGCCGTCGATGACCTGCTCGTTGGCCAGCACGGTCTGGTCGACCGGATCCCAGTTCACCACCGCATTGCGGCGGTAGGCCAGGCCCTTGCGCATCAGGCGGGTGAACATGCGCTGCTCGTGGACGTAGTAGTCCGGGCGGCAGGTGGCGAATTCGCGCGACCAGTCCACCGCATAGCCCATGGCCTTGAACTGACCACGCATGTGCTCGATGTTCTTGTAGGTCCAGGCCGCCGGTGCGGTCTTGTTCTTGATTGCCGCGTTCTCCGCCGGCAGGCCGAACGCGTCCCAGCCCATCGGCTGCAGCACGTTGTGCCCAGTCATGCGCTTGTAGCGGCTGATCACGTCGCCGATCGTGTAGTTGCGCACGTGGCCCATGTGCAGCGCACCGGACGGGTACGGAAGCATCGACAGGCAGTAGTACTTCGGCTTGTCCGAAGTCTCGTCCACTTCGAAGGCACGGGTGGCGTCCCAGTACTGCTGGGCGGCGGATTCAACCTGCTGCGGGTCGTAGGCGTTGGTTTCAGCGCTGGTCATGGAACACGCGGATGCGGCGGCAAAGCGGTACAGCGTACCGCAGTGCGGCATGGGGCTCCAATCCCGGCCGCCGGCCAGTGCCGCCGCCGGCCCCCACGATCCGTCTCAGCGCGGTCGCGACAGCGGCAGCCCAACCACCAGCCACAGCGCCCAGCAGGCGAAGGCCACGCGCTGTGCCAGGGGTGCCGGCACCAGGCCCTGCAGGGCGAAGGCGGCCAGTGCCGCAAGCACCCCGCAGGCCACCAACAATCCCCCCTGGACACGCCCGTGCACCTGGCGCACGTTGAATATGCCCAGCAGCAGGGTACCGGCGACGAAGCCCAGCACCCAGATCATCCAGGCGCTGGCATGCAGCTGGCTGGCCGGCCCGTGCAGGTCGTCCACATCCAGCGGCAGCAGGCCCATCGCAGCGAATGCGAGCCCGGCCAGCAGCAGCATCTGGCTGCCGACCCGCGGCGCCCAGCCGGCCGTGGCAGGCAACCGCCGGCGCAGGCACTCGGCCACCACCCCCGCCAGCAGGCCCGGCAACACGAAGCCCAGCAGATTGAAGGCCAACGCGTGCGGCACGCCGTGTGCGCCCAGCAGGGCCACCGGGTGGCGGGCCTGTGCATAGCCGTCCAGGCCGGCGCCGAAGCCCAGCACCGCCAGCACGAACAGCAGTGCGGCGGCGAGGCCGGACAGGCGCAACAGGGAAGGCGGGGAGGTCATGCAGGCTCCGGGAGCAACGACGGCGGGAACGACGCATTGTCGGGCATTTGCCGCAGTCCGGGTTGAGACCGGCAGCGATCGTCACCATAGAATCGGTCTCCAGATGCCAATCGATGCCTCCCCCATGACCGAGACGACCTACGTATTCGACGCCACCACTGCGACCTTCGAGGCCGAAGTCCTGCAGAAGTCGCTGCAGACGCCGGTGCTGGTCGACTTCTGGGCCACGTGGTGCGGCCCCTGCAAGACCCTGGGCCCGATGCTGGAAAAGCTGGCCGCCGAATACAACGGCGCCTTCGAGCTGGCCAAGGTCGATGTCGACAAGGAACAGCAGATCGCGGCCGCCTTCCAGATCCGGTCGGTACCGACCGTGTTCCTGATCAAGGGCGGCCAGCTGGTGGACGGCTTCCCGGGTGCCATTCCGGAAGGCCAGCTGCGTGAATTCCTGGCCCAGCACGGCATCGTGCCGGCCGACATTGGTGACACTGCCACCGCGGATGAAGCACCGCTGGACCCGCAGGCGCAAGTTGACGTGCTGCGTGCGCAGATCGCCGCCGAGCCGGACAAGGACGAGCTGAAGCTTGACCTGGCCCTGGCCCTGCTGCAGATCGGCGGCGTGGACGAAGCCGGCACGCTGATCGACGGCCTGCCCGCCAACCTGGCCACCGACGACCGCGCCGTGCGCGCCCGCGCCCGCCTGTCCTTTGCCGCCGCGCTGAAGGACGCCCCGGCCGCCGAGGTGCTGGACGCGCGTATCGCCGCCGATGGCAAGGACCTCAAGGCCCGCCACCTGCGCGGCGTGCAGCTGCTGCTCGGCGGCCATGACGAAGCCGCGCTGGCGCAGTTCCTGGAAATGCTGCGGATCGACCGGAGTTTCGAGGAAGGCCTGCCGCGCAAGGCGCTGATCGACGCCTTCAATGTGATCTCCGACGAGGACCTGGTCGGCCAGTACCGCCGCAGGATGGCCTCCCTGCTGTTCTGAACGGGAGCCGGGTTCGTTCAGAATCCCTGCACTGGACGCAGGCAATAATGCGCGCGATGGCGGCCGTACGGCCGCCACGATCCGTTCGGGGGGATGAGGTCGGGGCCATGGGGTCTTGCAGCTGCACCCCCGCATTGCCGGGATTGCAAAACTGTGACCTTCGTCCGCTCGCTGTCGTCTGCCATGCGCTCCAAGGGCGCCCTGTTCTGTGCCCTCCTCCTGCTGCCGGCCATCGCCGCCGCGCAGGACTGGAACTACCGGGTCCGTCCCGGCGACACCCTGTGGGACCTGGGTGGCGTGTATCTGAAACCCTCGGTGCGCTGGCAACAGCTCCAGCAGCACAACCGCATCGATAACCCCTACCGGCTGCCGCCCGGCCAGCTGCTGCGCTTTCCCATCAGCTGGCTGCGCACCGAACCGGCGCCGGCGCGGGTGCTCTCGGTCCGCGGCAAGGTCGAACTGTCCGGTGGCGACGGCAGCGCCAGCCGCGCCATCCAGGCCGGCGAGCAGCTGCACATCGGTGACACCGTGCAGACCGAGGGCGAATCCAGCGTCACGCTGGAATTTGCCGATGCCTCGCGCCTGCAGCTGCGTGAGTACTCGCGCCTGCGCCTGGACCAGCTCAGCCGCTATGGCCACACCGGCATGGTGGACACTCGCCTGCGCCTGCAGCAGGGCCGCGCCAGCAATCGGGTAACGCCTGCGCGCGGCCCGGCATCGCGCTACATCATCGATGCGCCCACCGCCACCAGCAGCGTGCGCGGCACCGTCTTCCGGGTCAGTGCCGGCGACGGTCGTGATGTCGCGGCCACCGAGGTCCTGCAGGGCAAGGTGCAGGTCGGCAATACCCATGGCCAGCGCATGGTCCAACCGGGACAGGCCACCCGCAGCGGCAGTGCAGACGCCGCACCGGACGCAGTCTCCGCACTGCTGCCGGCACCGCAGCTGCGCAACGATGAACTGCGCCTGGCCCCGTTGCCCACGCTGCTGGCATGGTCTCCGGTCACCGGCGCCGCGCATTACCGCGTTGAAGTGGTACAGGCCGCCACGCCGGAGATCCTGCTGTTCGCTGCCACCACCACCGATACCCGCCTGGCCATCGGTGACCTGCCGCCGGGCCAGCTGCGCATCCTGCTGCGCGCGGTCGATGCTCAGGGTGTGGAAGGCATCGATGCCAGCGCCGACTTCGAACTCAGCGACCAGCCGCCACCGCCGCTGACACTGGCCCCGCTGCATGGACAGACAATCAACAGCGACCGCCCGCGTTTCCGCTGGAGCCAGGCCCCCGGTGCGCGCAGCAGCGTGCTGCAGATCGCGGCTGATTCCAGCTTCGTACAGCCACTGCAGGAACTGACCAGCACCGGCACCGATCTGCGCCTGGCGCAGCCATTGCCGCCGGGCCACTACTTCTGGCGGGTCGCCTCGCGCGATGCCAACGGCCACCAGGGACGCTATGGCCAGGCGCTGCCGCTGCAACTCAGCAATGAACCGGTCGATCCTGCGCTGCAACCGCCCGAGGCCGCGCATGGTGAACTGACCCTGCGCTGGCAGGCCGGCAGCGAAGGCCAGCGCTATCGCGTCCAGGTCGACCGCCGCGGCGACTTCAAGGCACCGCTGGTCGACGAAACCGTGGCCGAACCGCAGGTCAGCTTCAAGCGTCCGTGGCGCGGCACCCTCCACGTGCGCGTGCAGTACATCGACGATGACGGCCATGCCGGCGAGTTTTCGCCTGCCCAGCAGATCGCCCTGCCGTGTCGCCTCTGCTATGGCACCGGCGGTGGTGCCTTGCTGCTGTGGCTGCTGTTGTGAGGCGCTCGCCGCTGCCTTGGTCGAAGCGGATCCTGCTGGCCATGCTGGCCGGGATACTGACCATCGTCGCCAGCCAGGGCCAATGGCTGTGGCGGCAGGACGAGGCCTCCTACGACGCGATGGTCGGCAACTGGGACTATCGACCCGACCCGAGCGTTCTGATCGTGGCCATCGACGAAGGCAGCCTGCAACGCATCGGCCAATGGCCGTGGCCGCGCTCGGTCCACGCCCGGTTGCTGGACCGCCTGACCGATGCCGGTGCAGAACGGGTCGCGCTGGACCTGATGCTGTCCGAGCCGGACCGCCGCGACAGCCGCCAGGACGAGGCGCTGGCCGCGGCCATCCGTCGCAATGGCCGGGTGGTGCTACCGGTGCTGGCCGCACCGGCAGCCGGTGATCGCATGGCCGAGGAAATGCTGCCGGTTCCGCAGATCGCGGCCAGTGCCGCCGCCATCGGCCACACCGATGTTGAAGTGGACAGTGACGGCGTCGCCCGCGGCATCTACCTGCATGCAGGCATCGGCAAGGCGCATTGGCCGGCGCTCGGGCTGGCCCTGACCGGCCTGCCCTCCGGCGCGGTGCGCGGCCTGCCCGACCCCGACCCCGAGGTGGGCTCGCCCTATCAATGGCGCCGCAACGACTACGTGCGGGTGCGCTATGCCGGCCCCCCCGAGCAGTTGCCGCAGGTTTCCTACGCAGACGTACTCGATGGCCACGTGGACATGGCGATGCTGCATGGCCGCCGCATCATCGTCGGCATGACCGCCAGCGGCATCGCGCCGCGCCTGCTGACCCCGACCACCCGCGAGTTCTGGATGAGCGGCAGCGAGTACCAGGCCAACATCGCCTCGATGCTGCTGCAGCACAAGCAGATCGAGGTGCTGCCCCGCTTCTGGCAGCACGCCATCAGTGCTGTGCTGGTGGCGCTGTGCGTGATCCTGCTCGGCCTGCGCCTGCCGTGGCTGGCGGCGTTGTGTTCGCTGCCGCTTGCCCCTCTGCTGAGCTGGCTGCTGTTGCGCACCAGCAACCTCTGGTGGGCGCCGGCCACCGCCCTGCTGGGCATCCTGCTGGTACTGCTGGCCTGGGCGATCTGGCGGATTTCGGCCTGGCACCGGCAGGCCAACCGCGACGCACTGACCGGCCTTGGCAATCGCCTGCGCTTCGAACAGGCGTTGCAGCAGGAATGCGACGCCGCGCGACGCAACGGCAAGCCACTGAGCCTGGCGCTGATCGACGTCGACCACTTCAAGCGCCACAACGACCGCCATGGTCACCAGCTCGGCGACCGCGTGCTGCGGGACGTCGCCCGGTTGATCGGCGCGCATGCTCGGCGCCCGCGCGACATGGCCGCGCGTTACGGTGGCGATGAATTCGCGCTGGTATTGCCCGATACCCCGGCCGAGGGCGCGCGGCTCGTGATCCAGGACCTGATCGACTGCGTGCGTGCGTTGCCGGCACATGGTGATGGCAGCGACGACCGGGTCACGCTCACCATCGGCGTGTTCACCCGTGTCCCGGACGGCGAGCTGCAACCGCATCATTTCGTCGAAGGGGCCGACACCGCGCTGTACCAGGCCAAAGCGAATGGGCGCGACGGGTATGTGATCGACGGCAGCGCGTGACCGGCGCCACCGGGGTGCAACATACGCATGCGAATGGTTAGACTGGACACCTCGCCCAGCGCCCCCCGGATCCGCATGAACGCCCGCCTGTTCCGCTTCGGCATCAACCTCTGGCCGCCCTTCCTGTTCACCGGCATCCACGTCACCCGCATCACCCCCGACTACCGGCAGATCGATGTCGAGCTGCGCCTTCGGCCATGGAACCGCAACTACGTTGGTACCCACTTCGGCGGCAGCCTTTTCGCGATGACCGATCCGTTCTGGATGCTCGGCCTGCTGCACATCCTCGGCCGCGACTACTACGTGTGGGACCGCGCAGGCGCCATCGACTTCCTCAAGCCCGGCCGTGGCACCGTACGCACATCATTCCGCATCGATGACGCGCTGCTGGACGAACTTCGCGCCGAGGCCGCCAGCGGCGACAAGGTGCTGCGCTGGTTCAGCAACGACGTGGTGGATGAAAGCGGCGAGGTGGTCGCACAGGTCCGCAAGCAGGTGTACCTGCGCCTGAAGCCGCACGCGCGCTGATCCTCCGCACAGGCGCTATCCTCTGGCCCCCTGCCATGGAGGCTCCGATGCGTCCCTACACCCTTGCAGCACTGCTGAGCCCCCTGCCCTGCGCGGCCCATGCACTCGACCTGCCGCCGGTGCAGTACCCGACGCTGCCGGCCCAGGCGGCCACTGCCACCGGCTTCGTGCCCGAGGGCTGGACGCTGGAGTCCAGCATCGAAGGCGATCTCGACCGGGATGGCCGCGCGGACCTGGTGCTGGTGCTGCGCCAGCAGGATCCGCGCAATGTCATCGAGCACGATGGCTTCGGCCCATCGCCTTACGACAGCAACCCGCGCATTCTCGCCGTGGCGTGGTCACGCCCGGCCGGCTATGTGCTGGCGGTGCAGGACCACCATCTGATTCCTCGGCCGGACAACCCGGTGATGAGCGACCCGCTTGAAGATGGCGGTGTCAGCATCCAGCGCGGCACGTTGAGGGTGGCGCTGTTTTCCTTCTCCAGCGCGGGAAGCTGGTCGATGGGTACCACCGCCTTCACCTTCCGCTGGCAGGACGATGCCTTCGCGCTGATCGGCTATGACCAGAACTCGGTGATGCGCAATTCAGGACAGGCCACCTCGGTGAGCGTGAATTTTTCCACGCGCAAGGTGAAGCGGACCGAGGGCAGCATCGAGGACGACAAGGAAAGCGTGCGCTGGCAGCCACTGCGCGGCAGCCGCCGCTGGACGCTGCAGACCGTTGGTGATGGCTGGGTGTTCGATCCGCAGGCCGGCGGCGACTGACCCGCCGCTCAGTCGCGGGCAGCGGCGGTTGGGGCGGCGCCGGCCGCCAACGGCACCGACAGCCACGGGCTTTCGTCGTTGCCGCGGGTGGGCGAGCGACGCGGTACCTGCAGGGAACGCCCGTTGGCGGACAGCTGTGGCGCCCGCACCGGCGAGGCAAACTGCGCCGGCAACCGTTGCAGCGCCTCCACCGGGTCCCCCGCCTGCTGCCGCAGCCAGCGTTGCGCGCCCAGCAGGCGCAGCATCGCCGCGGCATCCTGGGTGCGCGACGAATAGGCGGGATAGACCGGGCCAGCGATGTCGGTCAGCACGCAGCCCATCACGTTCGACAGGCACCCGAAGTCATGCTGCAGCGGCGCCGCTACCGGCAGCGGGCGGTCCGCCTCCAGTGCCGCGGTCGCTGCCGCCCCACAGGCCCAGCCCAGATTGCCCGCCACGCGCGCCAGCGTACTACTGCGGTCCAGCACCAGGACCCCGCCAAATTCCTGGGCCGAAGACGCGATTGCCGCGCGGCTCATCGCGTACTCGCCCTGCATTGCACGGCACAGGCTCTGCTCGTCGGCCCGCATCGGCTGCATGGCGCGTTCGCATTCGGCCGGCAGCGGGTGGTCGGCAGGCAGTTCCACCAGCATGTCGGCCAGCAGCTGCGCATTGGCCTGCACCAGGCTGGCGCCGATGATGCTCTCGACCAGATAGCTGCCACCGGGCACCAGCCGACGACCCAGCTGCAGGCCACGGCAGCTGCCACGCAGCGCGCCATCGATGTCCCCCTGCACATAGGCCAGTGCGCGTGCACTGGTGGCATCGAGCATCAACCCGTAGGTCGGCAGCGGCACCATGATGCCGTCGCCCTTCGGTCTGAACGGCGACACGAAGTGGTCCGCTTCGGCCAGCGCGTCCAGCCGTGCGTGCAGCTGGCGATGGCCGGCATGGGCCTCGGCAAACCGCTGCGGATCGGCCCGCACCTGTGCCAGGCAGTCGCGGGCGCTGGGCCCGCAGCTGGCGGACGCCCGCGCGCGCAGTTCGGCGTGGTTCGCCGCAAGGTGAGACGGGGTGAGGTTGCCACCGCGCGGGTCGGCCTCCCAGCGCCGCACATCCTCGGCCAGCGCCTGCTCGCGCTGACCGGCATCCAGGTCGTCAAAGGCCAGTGTCCACAACAGCGGATAGCCATTGCGCCCGTTCGCCGGCAGCCGCGCCTCCAGCCGTTGCTGCGCCTGCAATCGCGATTCCGGCACCGGCCACATGCGTGAGGCACACCACACCACGATGGCCAGCACCAGCAGGCCCGCCAGGGTCCACCCCAGTCCGCGCAGAATCTTCAACACAGCTTCCCTTCCATGGCTCGTTGCCGCAGTCGATCCGCCAGCGTAATCGACCGGCAGTGACCGCTACAATGCGCACATGT